>NZ_RZSX01000038.1:0-15543 GCF_004023105.1 Mesorhizobium sp. M5C.F.Ca.IN.020.32.2.1
AGCCTGGACACCTGCACTTCGTTCCGCACTTCGGAAATCTTCTCGGCATCGGTCCGGGTGAAAAAACTCTTCAGGAACGATTCGACATGGACGTCAACGATAGCGACGGTGCAAGTCTGCACCGCCTTGCCGTTCAGCGTCGCCTTCGAAACGCCGACCACGGTGCCTTCAGGCATGGCCTTGCCGGTCGCCCTCCACCCTCTCATGGCTCGTGCGTTTTCGAGTGGAGCCAGCTTCGCAAATGCGTCTTCAGCAATCGGCTCCCATCCAAGCCCGTCTGCGGCGGCCGTTGTCCGGTCGAAATCCGGTCCATGGGCGAGGCAGGTACTATGGAAGCTTTCCAACGCCTGCTCGACATCGACGCCGGCAAGCGCCGGGAATGCCGTGAGGCAGAGGATCGTTACCCCTAGTATTTCGATGCAACGGGACATTTTCGCCTTTTGGCCTACCGCATCGGCGCGCTCGACCAAGAACTGAGTAGTTGCGATGGCGAGCAACCCACGCTCAGGAATAGCAGCCTGAGAATAGGGCGCAGAAGTCGCCGTGACGGCCTCCTTCCGATGCGCTTTTCGCCACCGGTTAGCCTGATCGGCGCCTTGGTAAGCGGGAGAATGCCTTCGCCGCAAAGGAGAGTCCAGAGAGCTTTAAGCGGTTGGTAACTAAGCGGCTGGCTACCGATGCGTGACGACGAGTATGTTTCGGGCATGTTGGAACGCGATGGTGGGAGGAACTGCCAAGTTCGCCGCTCTGCTCATCGCCCTTTGCCACCTCGGACAATTATTGGCCAGATATTGGACGATAGAGCGACGAAATTCTTCTAAGTTCTTGAAATTTATGGTTCCCGCTCATGGGCTCGAACCACGATTCACGCCTTCAAAGGGCGCTGTCCTACCATTAGACGAAGCGGGAGTAGGGGAAGTGAACGCTGTCTAGCACTTTCTCATCCGCGCATGAAGCCGCTTCATGCCGTCATCTGCTTGAGCACGAGACACGCCCTTTTCAGCAGGGCCTTGTAGAAGATAGGAGCAATCGCCGTGATTAAAACCGACCTCTCCGACGTCTACCGACACTACATTGCCTGCCTGAATAAGCAGGACTGGCCGAAGCTGGGACAATTCGTTCATGATGAGGTGATCCACAACGGCCGGCGGCTGGGGTTATCAGGTTATCTCGAAATGCTGGAGGGAGACTTTGCTGAAATTCCGGACCTTCATTTCAACGTTCAGATGCTGATTTCCGATCCGCCCTATATAGCGAGCCGGCTAGCGTTCGACTGTACGCCGAAAGAAATGTTCCTTGGCCTCCCAGTAAACGGGCGGAGAGTTTCCTTTGCTGAGAATATTATCTACGAATTTAGTGACAAAAAAATTGTACAAGCATGGTCTGTTATAGACAAGGCGGCTATCGAAGCTCAGCTTTAGGGCGATAGATTGTCGCGTATCTTGCCTCAAAGCAGTCTTTACGATGCTAGACAATGTGCCTGAGCCTAAACTCGCGTTATGGCCAACAGCCACGCCAGAAGTTCCAGCAACAATAGAAACAAGGCAAGCTGTAGCGACATGCGCAAGCGCTGAATGATCCGCCAATTGCTGGCCATGTCGGTTTTAATGCGCAGCGCAAGCGCGCGGTGCATCACATCCATGGTGCCGGAAGGGTCTTTATCCACAAAGTCCTGGAGCAGCTGCTCTGGATCGAAGCGGAACGTATAGGCGTAGTAGGGCCACAACATGATCACGACCAGCAGCCCGATCAGGAAAAGCAACGCCAGCGCCAGCCAGTCCCACAGCCCCAGTCCGTCCAGGAGAGCCCTGCCGCCGAGGAGAGAACTCACGAACGCGGTTGCAAAGATCAGATTGCCCGCTCGCGTATTGAGGCTCTCCACCACGTTCTGCTGATGCAGGAGACCCCGCACCGCTTCCGCATAAACAAAGGCCAGGCGGGGGTCAGATGCCGCAGCGGGCTGGGAGTGGTTTTCTCCCGCCGATGAAGAATGCTCGGCCATGAGGTGTCGTTCCGCGTTCCGATATGAACCACGATATGAACAATGGCAGCTGCCTGTCTACCGCCTGTCAAGGACCCCGGCCTTGACGCCTGAACACATTGCCCCAGATTACGCGGCGGAGTTTCAGCTATGCGATTCGACTGGCAGGGGCGCAAATTCCTGGAACGGCATTTCGGCATTGTTATCGCAATTGGCCTGGTTGCAGGGCTGTCTGCCCTGGCCGCGCTGGGCTACACGCCTTAAGCCTCGGATTCAGCGCCAAATCCCTAATGTAAGCGAAAGGCAACGGTGCGACGCTACCAGACCGGCGCCACGTGCATTTCAATGCATGACGATGTTTCGCCCCGATATCCCTGCAAAATGCTGCGCTTATTGCGGCGGGCGCGACCACGGCTACGAAGACTGCCCGAAGCGGAAAGCTGACGCCGAACAGCAGAAGGAGCCGGATGTCGATCCAGCCCCAAGCCCGGTATCGGGGATAGAAAAGCCCGACAAAACCGCAGCCTGAACCATCCCGGTGACTGGATCCAATCGGACGAACCCGGCCGCTGCCGAGCGCCTATCGTTTCTGCTGCGTGTGCCCAACGGCATTGGCGAAAGAAATGTCGCCCTTGATCTCGCGCATGGCCATCGAGGTGATCGTCCGGCGCACGCCGGGCAGGCGGCTGAGCTCGACGCGCAGCATCCTGTCCAACGCCATCATGTCGACCGTCACGATCTGCAGGAGATAGTCGGCCTCGCCTGTCGTGGCGTGGCAGCGCCGGATCAGTGGGTGCGCCTGGACGGCGGCCTCGAAGGCTTCGGAAAGCTCGAAATCGATCGACACCTGGATGAAGGCTTCGATGCCGAAGCCGAGTTTTGCCGGGTCGATCCGTGTCGAGTAGCCGCGGATGATGCCGGCGTCCTCCAGCGCCTTGACCCGCTTCCAGCACGGCGTCTTGCTTAAACCGACCTCGTCGGCCAGCACAGCGAAGGAGGTACGCGCGTCGCGTTCCAGCGCAGCGACGATCTTCCGGTCAAGGGCATCCATCATCAAACGTTCTCCAAGACGGCTCCATAAATGGGAGTTCGTCCTTCAATTCTCGCTATTTGAATAACAGAATGGAACAATGTTCAAGCCAAAAGCGCTTATTCTTCAGGCTCGGATGCCCCCGACGGGCCGGGCAAAGGAGCAGCTGCCATGCACAAGCCGGACTATTATGCCCGCATCGAAGCGCCCGAGATGCGCGACTACGGCGTCTACCTCAGGTGCGACAAGCTTCTCGCCTGCCAGAAGCCGCTGGCCGAGATGGTGAATGCCGACGAGCTGCAGTTCCAGATCGTGCATCAGGTCGAGGAGCTGTGGATGAAGCTCATCACCTACACGCTGGTCGATGTCGTCGACTTCCTCGAACAGCAGAACACGCATCGCGTCGTTACGCTGATGGGGCGCGTGCATCGGCTGATGCGCATGATGACGGCGCAGCTCGACCTGCTCGAAACCATGTCGCCCAAGGAATACCAGGAGATTCGCCTGCAACTCGGCAATGGCAGCGGCCAGGAATCGCCGGGCTTCAAGCTGCTCTTGCGCATGCCGCCGGACCTGTGGCGGGCCTTCAAGGCGTCCTATCTCGATGGTCGCGGGCTCTCGGTCGAGGATGTCTACGATATCAGGTATGATCACGGCGACAGCTATGTCGTCGCCGAGGCGCTGATCGAATTCGACGAGCTGTTCCAGAAATTCCGCGCCAATCATCTCTACCTCATCCACCGTTCGATCGGGCTAGGCTCGAAATCGCTCAAGGGCCGGCCGGTCGAACTGCTGCAGGCCGGCGCCCTTCATCGCTTCTTCCCGGAGCTGTGGGACATACGCTGCGAGATGACCGACCGCTGGGGCAGCCAGTACGGGACGGTGCGGGCACCGATCAGCCATCCGGAGGCGGCAGCCGAATAGGCCGCTTCGCGCCCCGCCGGAGTCTCACGGCTGATAGCCGAGGCAGATGGCGCCGAGTGCGACGATAGCGCAGGCGGCGATGCGCCGGGGCGTCAGCACCTCGCCGAGAAACAGCCAACCGATCAACGCCGCGAAGATGACGCTGGTCTCCCGCATCGCCGTGATCGGGCCGGCCGGCCCGAGCGCGAAAGCGGCGACCACGAGGCCGTAGGCCAGCAGCGCGAACACGCCGCCGCCGAGCGCCTTAAGCGTTTCGGCAGAGCGAACATCGACGACGAGCCGGCCACGGAAGGCAATGAAGGCTGCCGGCAGCAGGGCACCGTAGATCAGCAGAACCCATGCGGTGTAGGCAGTGGCGCTTCCCGCCTGACGAACGCCGATCGCATCGACCGTTGCATAGGCGGCGATGATCGCACCCGCCGCCAGCGAATGGAGGATCGATGTGATGTCTGTCCGTCCCTTTCCCAAGGCAAGGCTCATGATGCCGCCGGCGACGAGCCCGACGCCGAGGATTTGCGGCAGGGCGAGATGCTGGTTGGCCAGGAGAAATCCGCCAAGTGTGACCAGCAGCGGCACGCTGCCGCGGACGATCGGATAGACCTGGCCCAGTTCGCCGTTCCTGTAGGCGGCCACCAGAAACATGGTGTAGCCGACCTGCAGGCAGGCCGAGAGCACGACGTAGGGCCAGGCATGGGATGCCGGAAACGCGCTGGAGATCGCCAACGGAATGGCGACCACCGTGCTCGAAAAGCTCATCACGGTGACGGTCCACAGCCTGTCGGCTCCTGTTCGCAGAAAGGCGTTCCAGCTTGCATGCAGGATTGCGGCAAGCAGTGCCAGCCCGATGACCGTCGCGCTCATGGCGCGGTCATGGCGCTGGGAGCGGCGATGATGCTGAAGGCAGCCTTGCGGGCATCGCAAATGGCTGTGGCGGCCTGTCCCATCTCAGCCATGAGAGTTGCCCCCTCGATGAGCATCAGCAGCGCCGCCGCCGTGCTTGCGGCCCGGTCGGGCGGCATGATGTCCTCGAGGATGGACTGCATCCTGCGCCTGAGGCCGTTCTTCTGCCCGGCGACGGCCTTGAACACCGGGTGCTCTGGGTTGCCAAACTCTGCCAGCGCATGCGCAAACAGGCAGCCGTGGAAATCGGCGCTGCGAAACCAGCGCTCGTACCAGTCGAAGATGGTCGCGATCTTCTGCTCAGGCGTGACGGCTTCTTCCGCAAGGCGATCGAGCTGACGGTCGAAACGCCGGGCGCGATAGTCGAGCACCTGGACGATCAGATCGTCCTTGCTGGGGAAGTGACGATACATCGTCATCTTGGCGACCTCCGCCTCGGCGATGATCCGGTCGATGCCGGTGGCATGGAAGCCGTCGCGCTTGAACAGTGCATAAGCGGTTTCGACGACGTGCCTGCGCTTATCGGAGCCGAGCGGCGATGATGAGATCATGGCTTGTCACCCTAAGAAGTGAGACAGGTCTGTCTATTAACTAGGCGAGGAACTCCCGTCGGTCAAGGCCGTCGCCGGATCCTGGTGATGAACGTAAAACAGCAGCGGTGCTGCGACGATCGCAGCCGGACGGTTTATTCATGAGGGGACAGGGCATGGAAAGTTTCGGCCGATGTCGGACTCGCGGCCGACCGATCGTCCTTGGGTCGAAACCGTCGCAACAGCTGGGAGAGAGACATGCCGTCCGAAGTCCTTCAAACGCCATGGCAGACCGCCGCAATCCTCATTGGCCGCCTGATCTTCGCGGCTGTCTTCCTGATGGCGGTGGCCTTCAAGTTCATGGATATGGGCGCCACCGCGGGCTACATCGCCGCCGCCGGATTTCCGTTCCCGTTTTTTCTGGCCTGGTGCGCGGCGCTGCTCGAAATCGTCCTCGTGCTGTGCTTCCTGACCGGCGCTTTCTTCTCGCAGGCCGCTCTTGTCGCCGGCGCCTATGTGCTGTTCCTCGGTTTTGCCTTCCACGGGCCGTCGCACTGGGCCGGCAACCAGGCCGAATTCGGCTTCTTCGTCGATCATTTTACTTTCCTGGCCGGGCTGCTGTTTGCCGCAGTGCACG
Source organism: Mesorhizobium sp. M5C.F.Ca.IN.020.32.2.1 (assembly GCF_004023105.1). Lineage (NCBI taxonomy): Bacteria > Pseudomonadati > Pseudomonadota > Alphaproteobacteria > Hyphomicrobiales > Phyllobacteriaceae > Mesorhizobium > Mesorhizobium sp. M5C.F.Ca.IN.020.32.2.1. Next base: position 6,003 of record NZ_RZSX01000038.1, read on the forward strand.
GGCCGGGCCGCGTGCTGACGCTGAACCGTGAATTCGCCAGATCCTGATCCGGGAGCTGCGGTCGCAAAGTACGGAGCAGGCCGGCGGCGTAGTACGATATATTTGCCGCCCCTAATGTTTCGGCTCGGCGAAGATGGACTTGTATTGCCTCTGTACTTGTGACTTTGAACGCGATAAGCAAGACGCGGGTCTTTGGGGGGAATTCATGAACATCGCCATGCGTTTTGCTGCCGTCATGGTCGGCACGTCACTGCTTGCCGGCTGCACCACGCTGACGGAAGGAGAGTTCAACACGATGCATGCCACACTTGAAGGCAGCCCTGCCGTGAAGCGCATGGTCATCAAGGACTGCATTGCAAGAGAGAGAGCCACGCCGCTCGGCCAAAAGAAGACTTACGCCGCGATCATGGATGTGAGCGTGGCGAAGTACGAGACAGCCTTCTGCAGCCGTATCAGCAATGCCCTTGCCAATGGCAGGCTGACCTACGCCGACTATGTGAAGCTGCATTCGCCCACCGCCGACAACAGCAAGGTCATCAGGATCATGCAGGGCCGCTAGACTGGCCGCCTCGGCGCGTCAGTTCTGTTCGCCGCCTCACATCTGGTCGTTGTAGGGTTCCTTCATCTGGCCGACCATGCGCGCCAGTTTCGAGAACGACGGCATGTCCGCCTCCGGCTGACACTGATTGGCCAGTTCCAGCAGCCGGATCGGGAAGTTGACGGCATCGCGGCTCGACGCCGACATGCCTTCGGACCGCTCCTCGCTGGTCTCGCTGGCTTCGGCCTTGCGCAAGGCGATGTCTATCTCCTCGACCGTCAGCACGCCCTTGCGGACCAGGACCTGATTGATCGATGCGACGGCCATCAGCAGGCCTTCGAGTTGCAGATTGGCGACATTCATGGCTTTGCTCCCATTGGCAAAATTGCAAACGCGCGAACGCCGGTTCCGATCCGGACAGCTGCAGCATATCGCGGCGCGGGGCCGAATTTTGGGCCGGCCCACGAGATTTCGCTTGCTTTGTGACGGCAGCTATGCTAGGAATATAGTCATGGTGCTGAGTTGCGCCAACGACCCGCCCGCCGAGGCGGGTTTTTGTTTTTTGCCTTCTCGAACGTTTGTGCCTGTGTTGCCGATAGCAAATGTCGGCGGGACGGCACCCCCTCTGTCCTGTCCTGCCGGACAGAGGGGGCGCGAACGATCGCGACGCTTCCCGTAACGAATACTGCACCTCCCAGAGACCCCCAATGTCCAACCGTTATGCCACCATCATCATCGACGATGACGGCCGTGAGGTGGTCAGCGCCATCGGCCAGTTCGAGGGCGTACCCGATGCGCGCCGCGGCCGGGTCGAGCCGGTCGCGGACGGCGTGCGGATCGGCATGGTCCGGGGCGGTTCCGTCGATGCGGTCGGCGGCTTTGGCTTTGCCGTGGGAGCACCTGGCATCGACGCCGGTGCGCTCGGTATGGTCCGCGCCAGGCTGAAACAAGTGTCACGACCGGCCGCCGAGGCGACCGAGGGCGCGACCGGCGCCGCCAGAGCGCCGCGCGCCAAACCCCGCAAGAAGCCGCGTAAGGCCCGAAGGGCTGCACGGCCGGCGGCGAGCAAAGCGGCGAAGTCCGACACAGCCGGGGGCGCTGCGGCCGAGATCGGGCCAGCCGAGCCTGTCGGGGCCGCAGCCAATGACTGACAAAGCTTCCGCCGCCAAGTCGCCCGGCCGCGCCAGGCGCAAGCCGCCCGGCACACCGGCGCGGCCGCCGGCGCCGCGCCCGAAGCGGGCGAAGAAGACGCTGGGCGATGGTTTCCTCGAAGCCATCCGCGCCGATTTCCGGGCGCATGGCGCCGGCGTCATCGCCAAGGTTCGCATCGAAAAGCCCGACCAGTATCTGAAGATCGTGCTGTCGGTATTGCCCAAGGATCTCGGCGCCAACATCAACACTCTGGATGGATTGAGCGATGACGAAATCAGGCAGCGCATCCGCGGCCTCGAAGCCGTCCTCGGGCCGTTCCTCGCGGGCCTTGGCGGCGAAGAAGGAGTATCTGAGCCTGCTGGCGGAGCTGGACCGGAGGCGCCGCACTAACCAGCTTGCCGCCTACCGGCCTTACCTCAGGCAGGCCGAGTTCCATGCGGCGGGCGCGACCAACCGCGAGCGGCTGTTCATGGCCGGCAACCAGCTCGGCAAGACAAGGGCCGGCGGTGCGGAATGGGCAATGCACCTCACCGGCCGCTATCCCAGGTGGTGGCAAGGCAAGGTCTTCGACGCGGCCGTGCGGCTGTGGGCGGCCGGCGTTACCGGCGAAGGCACGCGCGACAACCCGCAGCGCATCCTGCTTGGCCCGCCGCAGCAGCCGGCGGCCTGGGGCACCGGCATGATCCCGGCCGACGCCATCGTCAGCACGATGGCGGGACGGGCGCCGGGCGCGCTCGACAGCGTCGTGGTGCGCTGGGGGGGCGGCGGCGATGTTCAGGCCGATGAATCGGTGCTGTCGTTCAAGAGCTACGAGAAGGGCCGTGAGAAATGGCAGGGCGAAACGCTGCACGGCGTCTGGTTCGACGAGGAGCCGCCGCTCGACATCTATTCCGAAGGACTGACCCGCACCAACGCGACAGGCGGCATCACCATCGTCACCTTCACGCCGCTGCTCGGCATGTCGGATGTGGTGCTGCTGTTTTTGTCGGCCGGCGAGGTGGAGGGAATGGGGAGGGGGTGACATCGCAGAACGGTTCCTCGCCCCCGCAGAGCGGGGGAGAGGTGGCCGCGCAGCGGCCGGAGAGGGCTTTCGCAGGCGTCTTCCGGTAAGCGAGACTTCTTTTTACCATTCCCATCTGGAGGGACGGGCGTCCCCCTCTCCGTCTCGGCTTCGCCGAGCCACCTCTCCCCACTCCGTGGGGCGAGGAACCCAAGCTTTCCAAAGGTCAGCCATGACCCGCCACGTCACCTTCATGACCATCGACGATGCCGAGCACTACACGCCGCAGCAGCGCGCCGAGATCATTGCCGCCTATCCGGCGCATGAGCGCGAGGCGCGCGCCAAGGGCATTCCGGTGCTGGGCTCCGGCCGCATCTTTCCGGTGGCCGAAGAATTGATCGCCTGCGAGCCGTTCCGGCTGCCGCGCTACTGGCCGCGGCTCGGCGCGCTGGACTTCGGCTGGGATCATCCGTCGGCAGCGGTCGAGCTCGCCTGGGATACGGAGGCCGATGTCGTCTATATCTCGAAAGCCTGCCGGGCGTCGCAGCAGACTCCCGCCATGCAGGCGCTGACCTTAAAACCGTGGGGCGAATGGCTGCCCTGGGCATGGCCGCGCGACGGCCGTCGCGAGACACTGGAAGGTGCCGGCCTGGCACTCGCCAAACAATACGCCGCGCATGGGCTGAACATGCTGACCAGCCATGCGCAGTTCCCAGACGGTTCCGTCTCGGTCGAGGCCGGGCTGATGGAGATGCTCGACCGCATGCAATCAGGCCGCTTCAAGGTGTTCTCGATGCTTTTGCCCTGGTTCGAGGAATTCCGGCTCTATCACCGCAAGGACGGCCAGGTGGTGAAGCTGCGCGATGATTTGATGGCGGCGACGCGTTACGGCGTGATGATGCTGAGGGAAGCGGTGGTCGATCCGGCGGATTTCAAGATGGCACGGCGGAGGGTGGGGCAGAGCGATCCGCTGGGGGCGTTTCGGTAACTCGACGGCAACCACGCACCATGACCGCCTCATGACCGTCCGCATCATCCCTGCCACCCTGCGCGACCTCTCCTACATCGCCGCCAATCTGCGGCCCGAGGACCGGGCCGAGATCGACTGCCAGCTCGACGCGTGGTCGCCGGCGCTGCTGGCGCTGACGGCGTTGCAGGGGTTTGCCTATGTCGCCGAGCTGGACGGCAATCCTGAGGCCGGCTTTGGCGCCGCCGAACAGCGCGGCGGGTTGTGGATCGCCTGGAGCTGGGGCACGCGCCGCATGAAGCGCTGCGTGCCTGGTATCACCGGGTTCGTTCACGCCGTGCTCGGGCCTGACGTGGCCGCGCGCGGCGCCTGGCGGGTCGAGGCGCGGGCGCTCGCCGCCAATGAATTGGCGCTGCGCTGGCTCGGTCGGCTTGGCGCGACGGAACGCTGCCGCTTGCCGGGTTACGGCCGGAATGGCGAAGATTTTTTACTCTACGACTGGACAAGAGAAAGCTGGAACCATGTGCCTCTTCCAAAAGCCGCCGGCGCTGAAGCCGCTGCCACCGACACCGACCATCGCCGACAAAGACGTGCAGGCGCGCGAGGCGGCACTCAGGGCTGAGCTCGAACAGCGCCAGGGCACCGCCGGCACGGTCAAGACCGATCTGTCGCCCAGCGACCTCACCGGCCAGCGCCGCGTGCTGCTGGGGGTGTGATTATGGGCGCGATGAAGCAGGTGTTCAGGAATCGCAGCGGTTTGCCCTGGTAGACCTGGCGGCTGGCGCGGTTGGTGAAGAGGTGAGGATAGTCTCCCCTCAAGGGGGGAGATCGCTATCACCCCGGCTTCCGCGCAAATGCCCACACCATCAGCGGGTATTCCTCGTCGTTGCTGAGGTCGCGCCATAGGCCGTAGGCGTGCACTGGGCCGCCGATATGGGCTTTTGCGCAGGCTTTATTGCCCCAGCCGAACACTTCTATTTCGGATTCCGGGAAGCCGCCTTCGACCATCACCTGCTTCAGTCCGGCGGGAGTCCAGCGGTTTGTAGTCGTGCGGCCTGGCATGCACCCTGAACAGGAACGGCGTGGCCACCATCGCCCAGCCGCCCGGCCGGGTCATGGCATGGATATTTTGCGCGGCGGCAAGCGGCCGGTGCACATGCTCCAGCACCTGGTCGGCGATGACGACGGAATATTGCCGGTCGGTGCGGTCCTTGCAGATGTCGAAATCGGGGAAATCGACCGAGGTCTAGTTGGAGCACATCGTCTTCCAGTAGCGGTTCCAGCCAGGCGAAACCTCGATCACGTCAGATGACTTGCGGCCGTCCGCCTCAAGAAACGCGGTGAATGCCTCGATCTGCCTGATGCGCAGCCGGTTGCGGGAGTCGTAGCCGATCAGCCGCTTTGCAACCTGCTTGCTACGCCTCGTCAGGGCACCGGGTAGGCTCTCCGTCATTGTCACATCGACCTCCTTAAAGGCCCGCCGCGCCACCCTTGAACATCGCAAAAGCGGACAAACTCGACCGCCCTAAAATAAGCTCAGACCACCGCAGAAAGAATGCCATGACGAGCGATTCCCGCGCCCACGATATCCTGTCGCGACAGGCCGAACTGGAGAGCGAGCGCAGCCAGTATGAGGCTGTCTGGGAGACGGTGTCGGAATTCTGCGACCCCGACGCGCCCGATGTCTGGAGCGGGCGCCGGCAATCCGGACCTGACTCGCAGGCTGAGCGGCAGGAGCGGCGGGGGGCGCGGGAGTAGACCAGACGTTATCCAGAGGCGGAGCTCAAGCTGCCTGACGTCGGCTACATGCGCCAGCTGTCGCCGGAAGGTGTCCTGTCGGTCAATCCGTCGGGCATCCTGGCGCTGCACGGCAGCGGGCCGAAGCAAGCCGTCGACGTGCTGAAGAAAACGAGCATCCCGTTCATCGAGGTGCCCGAGCGTTACGACCGCCAAGGCATTCTCGAAAAGATCCACATCGTCGGCAAGGCGCTCGGCGCCGACGCCAAGGCCGATGCGTTGGCGGCGGAGGTCGATACCAAGCTGAAGGCCGCCGAAAAGCAGACCGCTTCGATCAAGGACCGCAAACGCGTCCTGTTCGTGCTGTCGATGCAGGGCGGCAAGATCCTCGCTTCCGGCAGCGACACTGCCGCCGACGGCATCATCAAGCTTTCCGGCGGTGTCAACGCGGTCGACGGCTTCTCCGGCTACAAGCAATTGTCCGAGGAGGCTGTTATCACCGCCAGGCCCGATGTGATCCTGATGATGAACAATGCCGGTCCTGCCGCATCGGATGACGAATTGTTCGCGAACCCGTCCATCCTGTCGACACCGGCGGGTGCCGCGCGCAAGGTGGTCCGCATGGATGGCGGCTATCTGCTCGGCTTCGGGCCGCGCACGGCCGACGTCATCCACGACCTTGCCGCCTCGCTTTATGGCGGGCAGTCCGCGGACTGAGCGGGCACCCAATGGTGGATCAATCGATCGCTGGTGCGGGCACTATGGCGACAGCATCCGACGGCGACCGGTCGGGGCGCGCGCGCACCGTCATCCTGCTTTTGTGCCTGGGGCTTGCCGTTGCCGTGCTGTTGTCGCTGACCTCAGGCGCATCCGATGCCTCGGCCGTCGGCGTCGTCGGCGACTGGCTGGTGGGTGCAGCACCCGGCAATGAGGCGCTGAGCGCACGCGACCGCCTGATCGTCTACGACATCCGCCTGCCGCGCGTCATCCTCGGTGTGCTGATCGGCGCCGCCCTTGCCGTCTCCGGCGCGGTCATGCAAGGGCTGTTCCGCAATCCGTTGGCAGACCCCGGTCTCATCGGCGTTTCGGCTGGATCGAGCCTCGGCGCGGTGGCCGTCATCGTGCTTGGCGCCACGGTGCTGGCGCCGGCAACATCTCTGCTGGGCACGCTTGCCCTGCCGCTGGCGGCGTTCTGCGGCGGGCTGGCGACGACGTTGGTGCTCTATCAGGTCGCCACCAGGCACGGCCAAACCTCGGTCGCCACCATGCTGCTCGCCGGCATTGCGCTGGCGGCGCTTGCCATGGCGCTGACCGGTATTCTGATCTTCATGGCCGACGACCGGCAGTTGCGCGACCTGACCTTCTGGCAGCTCGGCTCGCTCGCCGGCGCGACTTGGCAGAAGATCGGCTCCGTCGGGCCTGTGATCGTGCTGGCGCTGGCGGCGATGCCGTTCCTGGCACGCGGCCTCAACGCGCTGGCGCTGGGCGAAGCCACCGCCGGCCATCTCGGTATCCCGGTGCAGCGGCTGAAATACACTGCAATCATCGGCGTTTCGGCGGCGGTCGGGGCATCTGTCGCCGTCAGCGGCGGCATCGGATTTGTCGGCATCGTCGTGCCGCATCTGCTGCGCCTGGCTATCGGCCCGGACAATCGTTATTTGCTGCCGGCCTCTGCCCTGCTTGGCGCTTGCCTGCTGCTTCTGGCTGACGCCGTCGCCCGCACCATCGTGGCGCCGGCCGAGCTGCCGATCGGCATCGTCACCGCGATCGCCGGCGCCCCGTTCTTCCTCTGGATCCTGCTGCGCAAGCGTGGCGTCATTGACCTGTGAGAGGGGACCTGTGAGGGGGCTTTCATGATCGAAGTGCGGGCATGATCGAAGCGCGGAATGTATCGGTGGCGATCGGCGGCAAGCGCATCGTCGCCAATGTCGATTTCGACATGCGGTCCGGCGAAATCGCGGCCATCGTCGGCCCCAACGGTTCGGGCAAGACGACCTTGCTGAGGGCGTTGTCCGGCGACCTGGCCCATTCGGGAGAGGTCACCATCAACGGCCGCGACCTGTCGGCGATGAAGCCGGTCGAGGCAGCGACGATGCGCGCCGTGCTGCCGCAGGCGACGACGCTGTCCTTTCCGTTCACGGTGCGTGAGATCGTCAGGCTCGGCCTGCTCGGCGGGCGCTCGGGCGCGCTGCCCGGCGAGGACGAGCGCCTGCCCGAACGGGCGCTGGCACGGGTCGATCTCGACGGCTTTGCCGGCCGGTTCTACCAGGAGCTTTCGGGCGGCGAGCAGCAGCGCGTGCAGTTGGCCCGTGTGCTCTGCCAGGTCTGGGCGCCGGTCCTCGACGGCAAACCGCGCTATCTCTTCCTCGACGAGCCGGTGTCCAGCCTCGACATCAAGCACCAATTGATCATCATGAACATCGCCCGCGATTTCGCCAGACGGGGCGGCGGCGTGGTCGCCATCCTGCACGACCTCAATTTGACGGCGATGTATGCCGACCGGATTTTCGTCATGCATCGCGGCAGGCTAGCCGCCACCGGCTCACCGCTGGACGTGCTGAGCGACGATCTGATCGAAAAAGTCTTCGATTGCCGGCTGAGGGTCGGCGTGCTGCCTGCCGGATACGTGCCGTTCGTGCTGCCGCAATCCGCAGCCTAAGCAAAAATCAGGCGGCCGGCGCCCTTTGCACCAGCATGTCGATGCCGAGCAGGTGCCGCACGTTCGGGCGCGCCGCCACCATGTCGGCGATCGTATAGCGCTCGAGCACGGCGAAGAACGCATTGAGCGCCTCGCGCAGCGCCGAATTCAGTGAGCAACTGTCGACCAGCGGACATTCGGCGGCGTCGTTCTCGAAGCATTCGGCCATGGCGAAGCTCTCTTCGGTCACGCGCACGACGTCGAACAGGGTGATCGATTCGGCCGGGCGGCCGAGCCTGACACCGCCGTTCCTGCCGCGGACCGTCTCGACCAGACCATGCTCGACCAAAGGCTGCAGGATCTTGAAAAGAAAGAGTTCGGACACCGAGTAGGCGGCCGCGATCTCCGGGATGCGGCTCAGCCGATCGGTATTCGCGGCGCAATACATCAGGATGCGCATGGCGTAGTTGGTCTGGCGTGTCAGCCGCATTTTGTCCTCACGAAGCAGTAGCTTGAGCCTAATATGGCCTATACCTTGGAATAATTCCAGACTGGCAGCGCATAATAGCTGAATATCTTTATCAGGTTTGTGTGGGCGTTCGTGCAAACCATAATCCTGATATGGCGCGCATTCGGGTGGCGGATTACTAAGTTAAGGCCGCGAGATCGACCAGGAGCAGTTCATTCATGTCACAATCAGCACCGGCTTTGGCATCCGCTCGGTTTGATGCCGACGCGGAGGCCAAGCTTTCGGCGCTTCGGCGCACCAAGTTCGTCGCCACCGCAGCGCTCGCGCTCTGCGTCCTCATCTTTGCGGTGGCCAAGTCGTTCGAGGGCCGTTTTGCCTGGCTGGGCTTCGTCGCCGCTTTCGCCGAGGCGGCGACGATCGGCGGGCTGGCCGACTGGTATGCGGTGGTGGCGCTGTTCAGACGGCCGCTCGGCCTGCCGATCCCGCACACCGCGATCATCCCGGAGAACCAGAACCGCATCGCCGACAATCTCGGCCGCTTCATCGAGGTCAATTTCCTGGCGCCCGAGCCGGTGCGTGAAAAGCTTGCCGAGGTCGACTTTTCCGCGCTCGTCGCCGACTGGCTGGCCGACCAGAACCGCGCCGCCGATCTGTCGCATTTCGTCGGCCGGCTGGTGCCGCAGACACTGGCGGCGGTCGAGCAATCCGGCCTGCGCGGCTTCGTCACCAGCCGCATGCTGGAGCAGATCGAAAAGGTGCCGCTGGCGCCGCTCGCCGCCGAGTTGCTGTCGGCTCTGACCGATGATCGCCGCCACCAAAGACTGTTCGACGAATTCACCAAGGTCGTTGGCCGATTCCTGAGCGACGAGCAGGCGCTGGCGACGATGCGCGAGAAGATCCGCGAGGAACTGCCGTCGCTGTTCAATCTGTTTCGCGCCGACGCCTATCTGCTGAAGAAGATCGTCGCCTCCGCCGGTTCGCTGCTCGACGAGGTGAGGGCCGATCCCGATCACCCGATGCGCGCCGAATTCGACCGTTTT
>NZ_RZSX01000390.1:0-5628 GCF_004023105.1 Mesorhizobium sp. M5C.F.Ca.IN.020.32.2.1
GGTCCAGATGTAGTAGGTATCCTAATCATCGCCGAGCGTGTTTAGCTTGGGTCGCGCAGAAAGGTGGATGGCGTGAGCGCGCTGAGATGGATCGCCATTTGGACTAAACGACGGGACGGCTGACTGGTATGCGCGTTCAATTGATCTGGCGCCTTAAATGCAGGAAGGCTTCGCGGCCGGTACGAGGCGCATCCCTCCTCCGAAGCAGCACGCCCAAGTATCATCACAAGCCCCGAGCGCTCGCGTTCGGCGATGTCCAATTTCCGACAATGTCGGAATACAGTCAGATCTGCTGGATTGACTTTAAATGGTTTTCTCATTTGGCACAGCGCATGCTGGTTATCCGCAAACACGTGACCGACCAACAAGAAGTCGCATGATCACCTCACCAAAACATACAGCCGCGGAACAATCACTTGGCCCGAACTTGCTTATCGCCCTCCCCGTCACCACAACCGGAGCCATCCATGTCTGACGGGCTGCCCAGGATACCTACTGCGACCGCGCTTGCCCGGTGACGACCGCTCCGGCTCCGCCCGTTACCGACGAGGCAAAGTGACGGATTTCCTGCTTTTCAACGACATGGAGGTGGTTGTCATTCCCGCTGGGGGACAGACTCGGCCTGTTCAAGGCATTGCGCGAAGGCGGCAAGATGACGGCCACCCGTGCGCGAACTCAAGGAGCGCAGCCTGTATCGTGTATCAGGCAAATAGGCCGTGGGTCAGTGACCTTGACACAGGGGACATGCGCAAGGTCCTGAAGTTTGATGTAGCGATAGAAGGGTGCCAATGACAACAATAGCTTACAGGAACGGAACCATGGCTGGCGACGGCCGAGCCTTGGGTTTTGACTCAGTATCCGTCGGTGAGAAAACGAAGGTGTTTCGCTTATGCGACGGCACACTCATCGGCGTTTCCTCTTCGTCCTTGGGTATTCCAAAGGCCGTTCGAGACTGGGTTGAGAAGGGCATGGATGTTTCTGATATTCCTGTGCCGCGCAACGACGACAATTTTGAATTTGAGGCGCTGATAGTGCGCAAAAATGGGGAAGCCGTATTGTTGGACGGCAATTGGCTGCCAAGTGATCCCGTGAAAGGTGAATATTATGCCATCGGGAGCGGCAAGCAGTATGCTTTGGCCGCGCTGGTTTTGGGCAAGTCAGCTAAGGAAAGCGTCGAAGTTGCCGCGAAACTCGACGTTTGGACTGGTGGCACAGTCACTGCCATAACTCACTAAACCCGCCTTTCGGCGGGAGTGTGACAGTGCGAGCGTGGAAGTAGGGCGCCACCCCGGGGCACGTCGAGCCCTGTCATCTGCTTGCGTTGTTGGACATGTGAGCTGGTCCATAAGCGCGCGAAAGCGTCCAGTTGTGGCCAAAAGCACGATTTGCGACAGAACCGGCCCGCTTCTATGAGTATGGGCCGCTTTTTGCGGCCAGCGTGCTTGCCATCCTGCCGCCAGTGGCCGTCGCCTTCTTCTTCCAAGGTTACCTCGTCATGAAGTAGAGCACCACGATCTTGTCGGAGAAATCGGAAAGGCGGACGGCCCTTCCGTCCGCGTCGGCCAGTTCGAAAGGCGGCGCGGCCTGCTCGTCGATCGCCTGGAAGAACCTCTCCGCGCTGTCCCTCATCTTGTCGAGATCGGCGCCCGGATGGTGGGCCAGCGCGGAGGTCGCGAGGATCAGCGCCAGAAATTGAATCGCAAGCGACGGTTTCGCTTTCATGGACAATGCATTCCGGTTGGGGGCGTTCGAGGGCTCCGCGGCTAGGATTGGTCTCACTGTGTCTGCTCCCGCTCCCGGCGGCTCATCTGCCTGATAGGCGCGTTCCCGCTCGGGCCATGTGCTTTTGATGAAGGCCAGAACGGCCCGGATCTCCTCGTCGGTGAGGACATTCCCGAAGCCCGGCATGTCGCTCTGGTAGCCGCCGCCGACGACCGCGGCCGGTCCCGGCGCCGGCATGCGTCCCGAAGGCAGCGGGCTTTCCAATCGCGCTGACCTTCGCCTGGCTAAAACCGTCTTGCCTAGCGCTATCGCCGCGGCCGGGGCGCCGCCACCGGCCATCCGGTTGGCGAGCCAAGGCAATGTCCAGACCAATCCGAGGCCTGCCGCGGCCACGCATCGATAAGAGGACCGACGCCCTTCTCCTTTGCCGCCGCTGGAGAACAGGTACTTGATCAGCGCGGCCGTCCCGAGGACGAGCACGACGACGACAAGCAGCCACACCAGGCCCATGCCGAACATCATCATGCCGCTCATGCATTCCATCATCGAAGCCTCCTATTCCGTGGCGTAGACGCCGCCGGTCCCGTCAGACTTCCGGATTTCGAGAATCTCGAAGGGCGCTTCCTTCGTGCCACTCATGCCGGGGGAGCCCATCGGCATGCCGGGCAGCGTCATGCCCTTTGATGTCGGGCCGCTCGGTCAAGAGCTTGTTGACCGTGCCGACCGGCACATGGCCGCTCACCACATAGCCGTCGATGAACGAGAGAAGGCAGCCATCGGCTTCCGGCGGAATGCCCTCTTCGCGGCTCATGGCGAAAAGGTCGTGCGTCGGCCTTGACGGTGACAGCGAAGCCGTTTCCTGCAAATAGCCGGCATAACCTTCGCAGCAGCCGCATTGCGGGTTCTTGTAGAGCGTGACGTCCTTTCGCCGGCGAACGCCGGAGCGGCGCCTGACAGGATCGAGGCGAGGACAAGAGCTATCAGGGTATTGGACATTTTTGCTTCTCCTTCGGCTTGTGGACTGGTCAGGCGACCGGCCGCCTGGTGTTCGAGAACGTGGCAGTGGAACATCCAATTGCCGGGATTGTCGGCGACGAAGGCGATCTCGACCTTCTCGCGCGGCGAAACCAGCGCCGTGTCCTGCCATTCGCGACGTGGGGTGGGCTGGCCGTTGCGGGAAATCACCCGGAAGGAATGGCCGTGCAGATGGATCGGATCATGCCACGCGGTTGCGTTGGTCGTGGCGATGACGTGGCTCTTATTCCGCAAGAGCGTCAGCCCCGGCTTCATGTCGTGATTGGCCTCGTCGGCGGCGACGCCGTTGATGAACCAGGCGGTGCCGGAATTCATCGTCCTGCATCATGCGCCCGGACCCATGCTTTCACCCATGTCCTGCGCCACCATCTCGCCCATCATGCCGCCGGTGAAGACGACTTCGTTGCGGGACGCTGTATCGAGGTCCGGCTCCGGCAGCGGAATGGTCGGCAGGGTCAGCGGCCAATCAGGCACACGTGCCCTAAGCGGAGTGTCGGAATAAACAAGATCGACGAGCTCATATTCCAGCCCCTCGTAGAACTGGTCGAAGATCGAAAGCCGGCTGCCCGGCTTGCCCGTCATGTCGAGGATCAGATCGGTGCGCATTGCGGGACCCAGCACCACCCGCCTCCGGCGCGTGTGGCGTCACCGGCTGGCCGTCGAGCGCGATGACGGCCGGCCTGAAAACCCGTGAAGTCGGGACTGAAGATGCGTGCATTGGCGGCGTTGATCAGCCGCAGCCGGATGCGCTCGCCCTTTCTGACCGCAAAGGTATCCGGCACGCGGCCATTGATGGTAACCGTGTTGCCGACGCGGCCATTGTGGTGAATGTCGTGCCGGTTGCCGAAATCCTCGCTGATTGCGCCAGATTTCGTCAGCCCTCAGTCACCGAGCATCCAGGTCACCTCGCGATCGGCCCGCACCGCCTTCGGTTCCTCGATGATCAGCGGACCATAAAGTCCGCGCCCGACCTGTTCGAAGCTCCGCTGGTGCGGGTGATACCAGCAGATGCCGACGTCGACGGCGTCGAACTCGTAGACGAAGCGCTCGCCCGCTCCAATCGGCTTCTGCGTGAGGTGAGGCACGCCATCCATGGCATGTGGCACACGCACGCGATGCCAGTGCACGGTCGTTTTCTCGGCAAGGCCGTTCTCTACCTCGACCCGCACGCGCTCGCCCTGACGGACCCGGATTTCCGGGCCTGGAACGGGCCTTCGGCGCGCAATCGAGCCCGGTTCACCCGGCCCAATGGCGTCCACTTTGGGGGCGCATGCACTGCAGACCCGCTGGACCTGATCCGGGAGAGAATGGGCGCGGCGATTGGAATAGCTATGAAAGCGCATCGGACCGTGGAACTGCGCGCGCAGACTTTCGGAGGAAGGCTCGCTTTTAAGCGTTATCGTGCAACTCTGACCGTTCTTCGCCTTGGCGGGTGCCGCGGAAGAATCCCGGGTTCTGCGAGCGCTCCGAGAACACCTGCGGTCGATCCTGTACCACAATTTCGCGAAGCTCGATGCTCTCTACAAACGATGTCTTGGATTCTCACGCCCTTATTTCAGCACTTCGCTCGCTTGCCCGACTCGGCCGCGGTCAGCCTTCACCGCCAATTTTATTGGCGCAGCGACGTTCCTATCGGGTCAGGCGAGGCTTCTTGAACCTGCCGCTCTCTCGTTGCCCTGGCACGATTAATCGTCCTCTCAGTCTCGTCATTGGCGGAGTCGCTCCTGAGGCGCGCGCCGGCGAGTTCGAGGAGCGCGTGGCTATCTCCTCGGTCCAGCCGGATTCCGCTGCGCGCTCAGCCAATTCCTGGAAGGCCGATTCCAAGGCGAGCTGGCATTGAAGGCCGCGGTCCGGATGGTCGACTGGGCAGCTTGGTTCCACGATCGCAATGCTTGATCGCTTCATTGCAGGCCATGGGCTCTCGCCCTCTCCTTTTGCCACACGAGGCGCCAGCTCACGTGTTGTTGTTGGCGTGCGCCCCGGCAACCGCTTTCACCAGCCGCTCCGGCGATCCCGCGCGCTCCAGCTCCGCAAAGAATGATGCGGCGTGACGCTACCCAGCCGGTGCTTCTCGGCCAATTTGCACACATAGGGATAGTCGACCATGAAATCGGATCGAGGCGAGGCGTTGGACGTTTCAGTCTTGGTCTGAATGCCGCCGCCCACGAGCCGATCGGCCTTCTCGATGATTTGGCGCACCCTCGTTGTCGACAAGCCATGTTCCTGAGCCAGGTCGGCGAAACTCTTGCCCTTCAGAAAGCCGTCGACCAGGGCTATGTTCCTATCGACGGTCGGCTAAATCCCAGCAGGCGCGCAGTTTTCCAGCATCATTCCGTTTGTTCATCCGCTTGTCCGCGCCCCCTGCAAATCCTACCGGGCCAAATCGGTGCTTGGAAGACCCACTCATGTCATGGCCTCGGGAAAGTACCAGGCCGACGGTCATGTGAATACGAAAGATGCTGGCGATCACCATGATCGTTGGTGACCGCTGACCTCCCGAATGTCGGCTTCGACGGCACACCGGGAGCTCTCGGCAATGTTGAATAATTCCGTTTGAAGATGGTTGACTTCGTCGTCGAGGCTCGATCCATCAGGATCGGTATCGACGATTCTATATTTGAGGAACCCAAATTCGTTTGACTCGCGCAATTCGCTGTACGGCGTATCATCGCAAGCGCGGGATTGCGACATCCTGCGAAGTGCCCACGTTGCTGGAATCGATTTTGCGGAAGTAAAAAGGCCCCGGCGCTGGGTCGGCGCGCAGGGCCTTCAGGCATGTACGAGCTACCAGCATGTCCAGTTATGATCGTGCGCTATCATAATGAACAAACGGTGAATGATCGCTATCCGAGGTGCAGGGCGGGCGAGATG
>NZ_RZSX01000391.1:0-5618 GCF_004023105.1 Mesorhizobium sp. M5C.F.Ca.IN.020.32.2.1
ACGAAATCGACCGGCGCACCTCGTTCTACGATTCCACCTGCCTGCTCGACGCCGTCTACTACCTGCTCGATCTCGCCGGTGAGCGCCCCATCTCGATCAACATCAGCCTCGGGACCAACGGCCACGCCCATGACGGTTCAAGCATCCTCGACCGCTGGATCGACGCGTTGCTATCGGAGCCCGGCCGTTCGATCTGCATTGCCGCCGGCAACGCCGGCCAGGAACGACCCGAGGCTCCGGACGATCTCGGCTACATGATGGGCCGCATTCATGCGAGCGGCAAAATCGATGCCCAGGGCCTCGACCACATCCTCGAGTGGCAGGTCGTCGGCGACAAGATCAAGGATGCATCGGAGAACGAGCTCGAGATCTGGTACGAGCCGCAGGATCGCCTCGCCATCAGCATCCGCCCGCCTGATGGCGACTGGATCGGCCCGATCCAGCCCGGTGAGTTTCTCGAGAACCACCAGTTGCCCGACCGCACATTGATCAGCGTCTACAACGAGTTGCACCACCCGACCAACGGCGCCAACTACATCGCCACCTACCTGACGCCGTTCTTCGGCAGCAACCTGATCATCGGCATCCCTGCCGGCGTCTGGCAGGTCCGGCTGCACGGCCTCGTCATCCGCGACGGCGCCTTCCATGCTTGGATCGAGCGCGACGACCCGGCCGACTTGGGCGACGGCAGCTACTTCTGGCCGTCGTTCTTCACCGAGGCCTCGCATGTCGACACCTCCTCGGTCAGCGCCCTCGCCTGCGGCCAACGCATAGTCTCCGTCGCCAATCTCGATGAACTGAAGCGCCGCGCTCACATCACCTCGAGCCAGGGTCCGACCCGTGACGGCCGGCTGAAGCCCGACATCACTGCGCCCGGCACCGGCATCGTCGCGGCCAACGGCTTCGGCGGTCCGGATGACCCGTGGATCGAAATGACCGGCACCAGCATGGCGAGCCCCTATGTGGCTGGCGTCATCGGCCTGATGCTGGCGGCCGAGCCGACGCTCACGGCTGCCCAGATCCTCGGCATCATTAAGGCCACCGCCCGGCCCCTCCCCGGCGCCACCTACCAGTGGACGAACGACCTCGGCTTCGGTGTCATCTCTCCTGCCGCCTGCGTCGCCGAAGCCTCCCACGCGCTGACCCGTACCGAGCTGAAGAAAACCACGCCGCTCGCTACCGCACCCACCGTCACCGCCGCGGCCCCGCCGGGCCGTCCTGCCAGTCGCCGTGCCGCCAGGCCTGCAACCCGGCGCCCGCCGCCCGAGGCCGCATAATGAAAATCACCCTGCTCCCCTCCGACAAGGGCGATTGCCTGCTGATCGAGGCCGGTGCCGTCACCATCCTCGCCGATGGCGGTATGCCCGGCTCCTATGCCTCCGAGGTGCGCGGCTATCTCGGCAAATGGGCCGAGGACACCGGCAAGCAACTAGACCTCGTCTATGTCTCGCACGTCGATCAGGATCACATCGCCGGCGTGCTGCAGCTGCTCGAGGACACAGTGCAATGGCGCGTTTTCGACCACAAGCACGCCAACGGCCAGTCCTCCGGCAAGCCACCGTTCAGGAGACCGCCTAAGGTCAAGCGTATCTGGCACAACGCGTTCAAGCTCATGGTGGATGAGTCCGAGGCGATCGGCACTGTCCTCGCCGCCCGCGCTAACACGCTGTCCAGTTCGGCCAACCCGTCACTGCTTCGGCTCGCCGACGCCTTCCGCAGCATCGCCAACTCGATCCCCGAGGCGATCAAGGTGTCCCGCCGCATCGCCGCCGACCAGTTGAACATCCCTCTTAATGGCGAGTTCGGCAAGCTCCTCGCCATGGTCCGCGGCCACGAGGTGATCAGCCTCGCGGCCAACAGCTCCCTCGCCATCCGCGTCATCGGCCCGTTCGAAAAGGATCTCGAAGTCCTCCGCAAATACTGGAAGAACTGGCTCAACAACCCTAAGAAGGCGGGCTCGCTGCAGGACCTCGAGGAGTGGCTGGAAGAAAACGACGGTCCGATCCCGCCCGGCTTCGGCGTGTCCATCGACGACGAACTGGGCCACCGCAAGGACGTCACCGAGCCCAACCTCGCCTCGCTCATGCTGCTGCTCGAAGAGCCGAAGGCTAGCGGCGGTGTCACCCGCGTCATCATGACCGGCGATGGCCATGCCGACGATATCCTCGCCGGCCTCACCCATCACGGCCGCCTCGCCGATGGCGCCGGGCTGCATGTCGACGTGCTGAAGCTCCAGCACCACGGTTCCGAGCACAATCTGCACCGCGCCTTCGCCAGGCGCATCACCGCCGATCACTACCTGATCTGCGCCAACGGCAAGGACAAAAACCCCGACCTGCGTGTCCTCGAGGTGCTGCTCGATTCCCGGCTGGGCGTTGCCGACAAGCTCTCCCCGAACGCGGAAGCCGGCCAGCCCTTCACCATATGGCTCAACTGCAGCACCCACTATCTCGACAAGCAGCAGGCCGCCTACATTGCGAAGAAGGGCACGCGCTCCACCGAGCTGGACAAGAACATCGCTCATATGAAGGCGGTCGAGGCTCTCCTCGCCGAGGCCAAACAGCACAACCCCGACAGGCTGAAGCTCAAATCCCTCAAAGCCTCGCCGCTCGAACTCGAGGTCTGAACCGATAACGCGTCGAGTCAGTCCGCGCATCACCAGCGCCACCACGCCGTCGCGCCTGCATGGACTGCTTTGGGAAGCTCCAAAATATGGCGACCGCCATGGGGCTGGGCCTGCGGCGAACTGGCCGCTCCGGCCCTCCGCTATGGCTTCGGGCGTTCTTCGATTGACGAATGGCTGTCAATGCCCCGGTCTGGTAGCTGATTGCCTCAGCCAGAGGCCGCTGCCGGCGGCAGCTCTCCGGGATCGAATCCTTTGAAAGGTCCCCTGGACCTTTTCAATTCGCCTGCGACGAACCGGGTTCTCACCCCAAAAGCGTCCTTTTCCGTTTGGCGCCGCCCATCTTGCGCCAAGTGTTGAAGCGATGGGTGGCGGCGGCGAAGGAGATCTTCATCTGCTGGGCAACCGAATAGCGCGATTTGCCCTCGTCGAACATGCGGTAGCAGCACTCGACGCCCTCCTCTGTCAGCTTGCCGTCGGGCGCTTTGTTGTGCGGATTGGCCGGATCGAATTTTTCGACCTGCTGCTCGACCAAGCCTTTAAGGCGCTGCAGGTCCCCCTCGATGCTGGCGATGAGGTCGAGAACGGGTTTCGGGTCAAATGCATGGGTGGGCAATTTTGCCGGCATTTACGGTTTCCTTTCTCTTGGCTTAAGTTCGGCTATATAGGTGAACATTCGCCAATGAAGAAGAGGTGGCGGAAGAACGCCGGAGTGGCTAATTTTGAACGTCCGGCCGACGGGCGCGATTGACCAAGAGCACACCAAACCCTAGTTTAGAATTATTCTAAACTGGGGTGAATTTCTCATGCTTTCTCGTGTTTTCGGTTTTGGCCGCCGTCCTTTCGAGTCGCTCTCGGAGCAAGAGATCCTGGCGCTCGCCATCTCTTCCGAGGAGGATGACGGGCGCATCTACCGCGCCTATGCCGATGGGCTGGCGGGTAGCTTTCCGCATTCGGCCAAAGTGTTCGAGGAGATGGCCGAGGAAGAGGACGGCCATCGCGACTCGCTAATCGAGCTTCACCGCGAACGTTTCGGCGAACGCATTCCGCTGATCCGGCGCGAGCATGTGAAGGGCTATTACGAGCGCAGGCCCGACTGGCTGGTCAGGCCGCTCGGCATCGAGCATGTGCGCCAACAGGCTGAAACGATGGAGCGGCAAGCCTATCTGTTTTATGTCGAGGCAGCGAAACGCACCAGCGATGCCTCGACGCGAAAGCTGCTCGACGATCTGGCGGTCGCCGAACAGGGCCACGAGACGTTGGCGCAGCGGCTGGAGAAAAAGCATGTGCCGGGTGCGGTGAAGGATGAGGAAGCCGCGGCCGAGCAGCGCCAGTTCATCCTGACCTATGTGCAGCCGGGACTGGCCGGTCTGATGGACGGATCGGTGTCGACGCTGGCGCCGATCTTCGCCGCCGCCTTCGCCACGCACGACACGTTCCAGACCTTCCTGGTCGGGCTTGCCGCCTCGATCGGCGCCGGCATCTCGATGGGCTTCACCGAGGTCGCCTCCGACGACGGCAAGCTGTCGGGGCGCGGCTCGCCGGTTAAACGCGGCATTACCACAGGCGTCATGACGGCGCTGGGCGGTCTCGGTCACGCCTTGCCCTACCTCATTCCTTATTTCTGGACCGCGACAATTCTCGCGGTCGTGGTGGTGTTCTTCGAGCTGTGGGCGATCGCCTTTGTGCAGAACCGTTACATGCAGACGCCATTCTGGCGCGCCGCCTTCCAGGTGGTGCTGGGCGGCGCGCTGGTGTTTGCGGCTGGAGTGCTGATCGGGAATGCCTAGAAAGCGCTACCCATTCACCGCCCGGCTGTCCTCAGGCGCCTCGGCGCGTTCGGTCAGGCCGTAGTCGCGCACGACATGGGCGATGCGCAGACGATATCCGGCAAAGATGCCGCCACGGCCGGCCTTCTGCGCCTGCCTATGTTTCTCCGTGTTGCGCCAGGCCTTCACCGCCTTCTCGTCGCGCCAGAACGACAGCGACAGGATGCGGTTCGGGTCGGTGAGGCTCTGAAAGCGCTCGATGGTGAGAAACCCGTCTATGCCGTCGAGCAGCGGACGCAGGTCGGCTGCGAGGCCGAGATAGGCGTCGCGCTTGCCCGCTGCCGGCTCGACTTCGAAGATGACGGCGATCATAGTTTCACCTTTCCTTCAGGCATGATCTCGGTCTGAAAAGTCTGCAACTTCTGGGCATCATGCTTCGGTGCGTGCGGCCCGGACGCGAGTTTCAGAAACGTCCGATCCTCCTTCAGGATGAATCTTTCACGCCGGGCGAATTCGTAATTCGCCCGGCCGACCGGATCGGCGGCGAGCCTGATGCGGTAGGCTTCGTAAGCCGCCAGGCTGGCGATATTGTAAGCGGCGTAGGCGGTGGTGGCCGAGCCCTCATGCGGCGCAAAATAGCCGATCAGATCGGCGCCGCAGCGCGGGATGGCCTCGCCCCAGTTGCGGGCATATTCCTCGAATGCCGCCTTGCCGAACGGGTCGATCTCGTAACGGATGAAGCAGGTGATGGTCATCTTTTGTCTCCTTGCTGGATTTGTTTGTTGCAGCGACAGTTCGAGTGGGGTCGAAACGTTCGGCGGACCGATGTGCTAGGCAATTTCTCTGGTGGTCACGCTTGCCAGAAGCACTTCGCGCATTCGCGGCGAACGTCTTCTGGCGTCAGGCCAACATCGCGCAAAAGGTGCTCGTCAATCTCGGCGAGGTCGAGGCGCTGCAGATGGCGGTCGTACCACCGCGCCAGGAGCCGCAGATGCAACCTGCGCAAGATAATGAACGGAAACGGCCGACGGCCGAAGCGCCTGACAAGCACGGTGTGGGGAACGGTTCTTGCGGTCATCGTTGTCTCCTTGATCTCAGCGGAGGATAGTGGTTATCTGACGACAATGCTTCGATGGGGAACGAACTATGCGTGAAGG
The DNA here is from genome assembly GCF_004023105.1 of Mesorhizobium sp. M5C.F.Ca.IN.020.32.2.1. NCBI lineage: Bacteria > Pseudomonadati > Pseudomonadota > Alphaproteobacteria > Hyphomicrobiales > Phyllobacteriaceae > Mesorhizobium > Mesorhizobium sp. M5C.F.Ca.IN.020.32.2.1. Next base: position 5,550 of record NZ_RZSX01000391.1, read on the forward strand.
ACCAGATATAGCCCGCATCGCCAGCCTGGTCGGCGATCCGGCGCGAGCAAACATGCTGACCGCGCTACT
>NZ_RZSX01000392.1:0-5603 GCF_004023105.1 Mesorhizobium sp. M5C.F.Ca.IN.020.32.2.1
GTACATATAGAGGATGCACTTGCCGTCGCCAAACTCATCGCCATCAAACTCACCGACCGAAGCATTGCCGACGACTTGCTCTAGCCGATCTTCCAGCGCGAGAATGGAAGCGCGTTCTTTCGACGTTCCAAACTGCCCGTCATTCAGAAGAAGATAGACGATTACCGCTTGTTCCACAGACAGTTCTCCTGCTGCGAAGTGATCAGAACTCGATTCCTTGCTGTGCCTTCACGCCAGCGGAAAAGTGATGCTTGGTCACGCCCATCTCGGTGACAAGATCGGCGGCATCGACCAGCGCCGGCTTGGCGTTGCGGCCGGTGACGACGACATGCAGGTTTTCGCGGCGGCCTTTCAGCGCCGCCACCACTTTGTCGAGATCAAGATAATCGTAGCGCAGCGCGATGTTCAGCTCGTCGAGCACCAGAAGGCTGATCGACGGATCGGCCATCAGCTCGAGCGCCTTGGCCCAGGCCGCTTCGGCGGCGGCGATGTCGCGCTTCAGATCCTGCGTTTCCCAGGTGAAGCCCTCGCCCATTGTATGCCAGACGACCCGGTCGCCGAAGGCGGCAAAGGCGTCCTTCTCGCCGGTGTGCCATTTGCCCTTGATGAACTGGACGACGCCGACGCGCCTGCCGTAGCCGAGCGTCCTCAGCGCCAGCCCGAAGGCGGCAGTGGTCTTGCCCTTGCCGGGCCCGGTGTTGACGATCAGCAGCCCCTTCTCGACCGTCTTTGCCGCGACCTCGGCGTCCTGCACCGCTTTGCGCTTGGCCATCTTGGCGCGATGGCGCTCCTCGTCCTTGGGATCGATAGTATCAGCCATGTCACTTCACCTTGAGCGGCAGCCCCACCACCATCAGCAGCACCGTATCGGACACTGCCGCGACTTGCTGGTTGAGCCGGCCGGCGGCATCGCGAAACCGGCGAGCCAACGCATTGTCCGGCACGATGCCCTGGCCGACCTCGTTGGAAACCACGAACCACGGCCCGCGCGGTCGTGACAGCACATCCGCCAGCCCTCGGCATTCGGCCTCAACGTCATGTTCGGCCAGCATATGATTGGTCAGCCACAAAGTCAGGCAGTCGATCAGGACGGGCCGGCCGTCAGGCAGCGCCTCGATCGCGCCGACGAGATCGAGCGGCGCGTCGATGGTCGTCCAGCCCTCGCCGCGCCGCGACCGATGCAGCGCAATACGTTCGCGCATCTCGTCGTCATAGGCTTGCGCCGTGGCGATATAGGCCCACGGCGCCGGGCAGGCCGTCGCCAATTTTTCGGCATGCGCGCTCTTGCCGGAGCGTGCACCGCCGATGACCAGGGTCAGCGTCCCGGCAACGCGATCAGGCAAAGCTGTCGCGCAGGCCGGTCGCGGTGCCGGTCAAGCGGCCACGCACCACGCCGACGATGCCGCCGAGCACCAGCCAGAACACCAAATTGGTCAGCGTCACCGCCACCACGAACTGGTGATGCAGGCCTTCTGGGATCGGCGATTCGAAACTGTCGGGCTGCGGCGCGCCGACGATATGCGGCGCCACGATCAACGCTACGGCAATCAGCGCCAGTGGCAAGGACTTGCGGAAGGCAAGCAGGCCGAGACCCGCCGCGGTCGCCATCACGGTCGCCGTCCACCAGATCTGGCGCTGGGTGAGATCGGCCGCCGGCATCGCCGGCAATTCGGGCGGCAGGCCAAGGTTCGGAGCCAGCGTGAATACGGCAAAGCCGGCAAAGCCCCAGAACAGGCCCTGACGCCAATTGCCGATGCCGCCGGCGAACTCCGAAGCGGCGACCAAGATCAGCGCAAAGCCGATGCCGGTGACCACATTGGCAACGATATTGAAGGCGAAGCGCTCGAAGCCGTCGGCCGGCGTCCAGCCCTCCTCTTCCGGGGCGGCAGCTTCGGCCGGCGCTGGCGCCGCGCTGGTCATAGCATTCGTTTCCCCGGCGTTCGCAGCCGGCGCCGCGGCATGGTCATGCGTGTGACCACCGCCGGCCTGTTCGTAGACTTCCGCTTTCAGAATGAGCGGCACCGTGGCATAGGCCTGCATGCAGGCGAGAACGACGCCTGCCACAAGCCCTGCGATCGCCGCGATGAACACGACGTTGCGAAACAGTGTCATGATGTCAGCCCCTCGTCAGTGGCAGGGGAACGCCATCGAATGGCGATAGTCGTGAGCGGCATTGTGGACCGCCTCGATATGCGAGAAGCCGACAAAGCCCATCACGAAAATGCCGAGAAATGCAGCAAGCGCCAGCTGCACGAAGCGCGACTGCGAGGAGACGGAAGTGCCGAGCGAGACGGAAGCGGTATTCATGTCTTGTCCTTTCGCCCTCCACCCGAGGGCATAGAAGTCAGTTTTCCTGTCGCCGGCAGGTCTCCTGGCTCGCGGATCAACGCCCTTCCCCACCTTCCCGAAGAAACTCTTCAGTGGCATATGGAGAGGACTAACCGCACACAGTTGCGGGGGCAGCCACGGCATTGGGCCAACAATTCGCCCTCACCGCATTCCCTTTAGGGCGCCGTGCGTCCGAATGGACGCACAAGGACGCTCTAACACTTAGACTCTGCGCATGACCTTTCCGGAACCGATTCCGGTTTCGGGATCATGCGCGGCTCCAAACGGAACCGACGACAGCTGCGACTATAGGCAGAATCGTCGCGTCCGGCAAACCAAATTCCGCCAGCCACCAGCGCGAATGCGCCTCTCGGCAGGCCAGCCAGCCCGGCGCCGCGATTGACAGTGTTCGCGACCGGGTGTCGGCTGGCGTATCACAGGAGCCGGTCATGCAGCCCAGCCCGAGCGAGCACGATCCCTATAACGGTTTGACGCGACTTGAACCGTCGCTGCCGTCATCGGCCTACTGGGACATCGAGGCCTATCAGCGCGATCTCGACGCCATCTGGTATCGTAGCTAGCTGCTCGTCTGCCGAGAGGCCGACCTTGCGCCTGTGTCAGGCCATATGCTGCGCAAGGTCATGAACTGCAACTGGAAGATCTTCTGGGAGAATTTCAACGAGTGCCTGCATTGCCCAGGCGTCCACAAGGACCTGTCGCGGCTGGTGTCGATCTATGGCCGCGGCCTGATGGGTCGGGACGACGACCCCGAACGGACCCGTCACGCCGACAATGATGCGCCGGAGTTTCCGGTGGCCTGCGGGCCGGAGCCGTGACATGGTCGCGAGACGGGCGCGTCCACGGCCGGTCTTTCCCGACCTGACTTCAGCCGAGCGTTCCGCCGGGCAGACCTACGCCACCAACCTGCCGTCGATGTTCATCGTCGGCCATGTCGACTATGTCAGGACCGTGCGGCTGGTGCCGCTCGGCTCGGAGCAGTCCGAACTGACCGCCGAATGGCTTTTTTCGTCCGAAGCGCTCGCCGATCCAACGGCTAATATCGACAACATCGTCGCTTTCGGCAGGCAGGTGCTGGAGGAGGACGCTGATATCTGCGAGATTAACCAGAAAGGCCTGCGCTCGATGCGCCACAAGGCCGCATGCTGATGCCCGAGGAATATGAATTGAATCGCTTCCACAACTGGGTGCGCGAGCGGCATACAACGCTTTCACCAAAATTCTGACGATCAAAGCGACTTCGGCAGATACCGCCAGGTGACAAAACCGCAGCCCGCCGCCAGCAGGCCGAGCGTGGCGAACACCGAGCCCAGCCCGAAAAACGCCAGCACCACCGAATAGACCAACGGCGGTGTCAGCTCGGAAAAGTCGAGATAGGTGCGATAGACCGCCGCCATCTCAGCCCTTTCATAGAACCGCACCGAGCGCATGAAGGCGGTCGAGCCCAACGCGTCGAGAGCGATGGCGAAGAGCGCGCCGCACAGCAGCAAGGCGCCGGTAAGAAACGGCACGGATTCGCCGACGGCGCCTGCCGCCAGCAGCATGGCCGACAGGGCGAAATAGGCTGATGTCATGGTTCGCCGGCCGCCGAAACGCTGTCCCACTCTGCCCCAGAAGATGGCCGTGAACAACAGCGCATTGCCCGCTGAGACCAGCAGGCCGCCAGCGAGCTCGCCCTCGCCTGTGATCACCATGAACAAAGGCCCGTAGACGAAAAATGTCGTCCAGAAGCAGGAGCGGCCGAAGGCGATCAGCCAGGCCAGCCTGAGACGCGGCTGCGCGACGAAGCGGCCGATATTGGCGAGCGGATTGGCCGGCCGCGTCTTGCCAGGGCGGATCGACTGATCGTCGCCGAGCCGGTTGGTCCAGAACAGCGCCAGCAGGGCCATGGCGAAGATGGCGACCGCGCCATGCGCGGCATAGATGCCAAAACGCGTGTAGAGGAAGATGCCGAGTGTCGGCCCGCTTGTCCAGGCGAGCATCGACCACGCCATGCGCAGCGATTCGGCCTGCATGAAATCGGTCTTGCGGATGTGGTCCATAATGTAGAGGCTGAGCGTGATGGACAACGCGCTGGCGCCCATCACGCGGCAAAGCATGCCCACCAGCTGCCCAGCGAGCGTGTGCGTGACGAAGAACAGCGAGCCGACGGCAAGCAGGCAGGCACCTGATGTGTAGACCCAGCGTCGGGCAAAGCGCCGGATGAGCATCGGCATAAACAGCGTCACCGACAGGCCGAGCAGCGCCACGACGGTGTAGAGGATCGAGACGATCTGCTCGTTGCGGAGGATTTCGTAGGCCTGGATCGGGATGACGCTCGACACGGTGGCGCGCGCGAAGGATTCGACCGCATAGAGCGAGGCGAAGGTGCGCGCATCCGCTGGTCGCAAGGCCGGAAGCCCGATTGGATGGCGCACATGGGTAGCCATTGCTGTCCCCGAAGCAGAATCGCCCAAAGCAGGACGTGAGCGCCAAATCTGCCGTGGCCATCCCTGGGTCGGTAACAGGAAACCGACCCGTTCACGGCAAAAAGCGAACCGGCCAAAGGCTTTCCGGCGCTGGCCTACCGCATCGGCGCGAAATCGGAAGCGATTCTCGGAAAGCACGATGCGTGGATTCAAAAGCGTTAGAGCGTACTTTGTGCGTCCAAGTGGACGCACGTCGCTCTAATGCCGGCCTTGATGCGACGCCGGCGCGAACCGGAGCCGAGGCCGTGGTGACCGCCTTCTTTTGTCCGGGGCAATCGTGATAGTCGTCTTGCTCTGCTGAATCAGAATTGCGAGCCCATGAGCATCGACACGCTGACCGTATCCGTTCAGGATCAACCGAAGCCGAAGCGCATCATCGCCATCGACGTCGCCCGCGGCGTCGCTTTGCTTGCCATGGCGAGTTACCATTTCACCTGGGATCTCGAATTCTTCGGCTACACCGATCCCGGTCTGACCGCCTTCGGCTGGTGGAAATTCTACGCGCGCTGCATCGCTTCGACCTTCCTGTTCCTGGTCGGCGTCAGTCTGTTCCTCGCCCAGGGCAAACAGATCCGCTGGAACGGTTTCTGGAAACGCTTCGCCATGGTCGCTGGTGCGGCGCTCGCCATATCGGCTGCCACGAGGCTTGCCACGCCGGACAGTTTCATCTTCTTCGGTATCCTGCACGAGATCGCGCTGGCCAGCCTGCTCGGCCTGGCGTTTCTGCGGCTGCCGGCGCTGCTGACGCTTGTTGTCGCGGCTTTCGTCATCACCGCGCCGCTCTACCTC
>NZ_RZSX01000393.1:0-5602 GCF_004023105.1 Mesorhizobium sp. M5C.F.Ca.IN.020.32.2.1
CGGAACGGCGACGATGCCGGTGATCACCGCCGTCCAGACAAGCGCCTTTATCGGATTTATCGGCGTGAAGTTGAACCGCCCCGATCACGGTCGCGAGCATGATTGTTCCGTTGAAGGCTTTTGCTTTCATGGGCTTTCGCGTCAGCCCGGTGGGCCAGCGTAGCGCTTCGCCGATCGCGTAAGCTGCCGAGCCGGCCAGAACAGGCACTGCAAGGAGGTCCGTGCCGACGATGCCCAGGGCGAAGAGCGTCGAAGCAAGGGGGCCGGCAAGAGGGCGCAGCGCTTCTGCCGCTGTGCCGAGGTTTCTATCTCGGTGATGCCGCCCGGGTGCAGCGTGGACGCCGCGGTCAGAATAATCGCCAAGCCGACGATATTCGAGGCTGCCATCCCGGCCATCGTGTCGAAGCTTATACGTTCAAGAGCAGCCGGGCCTTGGGCGGGCTAATAATCGGGATGTTAGCATTATGAACCTTTATCCTGTGTTCTCCTATCCGGATGACAACCAGTGTCCGCAAAAGGGGTCGACTCCGGCCGGTGGCTGAAGGTCAGCTAACGAGGCGCGCTGCGAAGGACCGGTAGTGGCGCGACCACGACCTCCAGCGTGGTCCCCGGCAAGGTCTGCTTTCAGGAAGCGGCAAAGCTGATCTCAGCGTCCGACATGCGGCGCTAAGCGGCCCTTCGCGGTGGGTCATGGGCGTAAATTCGGCCGGGGGCGAACGAGCTTCCGCTTGGGTTCGGACTTTTGCCGTTTCTGGAAGACGCAGAAGCGCTCGAGTCCCGCTGCATCGGCTACGAATGACCGGTCACGAGATAGGCCAATAATGACTTAGAGGTAACAGAGTGGCCAAAAAGGCAAAAATTGCGTGGCAATCGACAGTCGGCGTCAGACGGCCACGAGCCGCCCTTTTTTCACTGCAGCGCCAACTCCGCCACGTTGTTTCCGAATGCGCTGGCGCCGTGGTCGGCGCGGCCGACCATTTGCCGGAACCCAGCGAAAAGCTCGCGGCCGAAGCCGAATTCATTGGCGATAAGATCGCTGTCCGCCGCCCGTCGCAGCGCGAAATCGCCGGCCGGCACCAGCACTTCCAGCGTTCCGGCCTCCGCATCGAGCCTGATGATGTCGCCGTCACGGATCCTGGCGATCGGCCCGTCCTCGACCGCCTCCGGCGTCACATGGATCGCCGCCGGCACCTTGCCGCTCGCGCCCGACATGCGTCCGTCGGTGACCAGCGCCACATGCTGGCCACGATCCTGCAGGACGCCGAGCACGGTGGTCAGTTTGTGCAGCTCCGGCATGCCGTTGGCTTTCGGCCCCTGGAAGCGGATGACGGCAATGAAATCGCCGGTCAGCGAGCCGGCCTTGAATGCTTCGTTGAGCCCTTGCTGGCTGTCGAACACCTTGGCCGGCGCCTCGATGATGCGCCGCTCCGGTTTCACCGCCGATGTCTTGATGACGGCATGGCCGAGATTGCCTGAAAGCATTTTCAATCCGCCGGTCGGCTGGAACGCCTTCCTGAACGGCGCCAGCACCTTCTCGTCGCCGCTTTCGCGCGGCGAGGCCTCTCGCATCACGCCGCCATCGGCGCCGAGCTTGGCCTCGACCGCATAGGGCCTCAAGCCGTCGCCCCAAACCGTCTGGACATCCTCGTGCAGGATGCCTTCGTCGAGCAGTTCGCGGATCAGGAAGCCGAGCCCGCCGGCCGCATGGAAATGGTTCACGTCGGCAAGGCCGTTCGGATAGACCCGCGCCAGCAGCGGTACGGCTTCCGAAAGGTCCGAAATATCCTGCCAGGTAATGGCGATGCCGGCCGCGGCCGCCATGGCGATCAGATGGATGGTGTGATTGGTCGATCCGCCGGTGGCGTGCAGGCCGACGATGCCGTTGACGATCGAGCGCTCGTCGATCATCCGGCCGACCGGCGTGTAGGCGTTGCCCAGCGCGGTGATCGCCAGCGCCCGCTTCGTCGCCTCGCGGGTCAACGCGTTGCGCAACGGCGTGCCGGGGTTGACGAAGGAGGCGCCTGGCGTGTGCAGGCCCATGATCTCCATCAGCATCTGGTTGGAGTTCGCCGTGCCGTAGAAGGTGCAGGTTCCCGGCCCGTGATAGGATTTGGACTCGGCCTCGAGCAGTTCGGCCCTTCCAGCCTTACCTTCGGCATAGAGCTGGCGGACCTTGGCCTTCTCGTCGTTGGGCAGGCCCGTCGTCATCGGCCCGGCCGGGATGAACACCGCCGGCAGATGGCCAAAGGTCAGCGCCGCGATCACCAGCCCCGGCACGATCTTGTCGCAAACGCCGAGATACACGGCGGCGTCGAACATGTTGTGCGACAGGCCGATCGCCGCGGCCATGGCGATCACGTCGCGCGAAAACAACGACAGCTCCATGCCGGGCTGACCCTGCGTGACGCCGTCGCACATCGCCGGCACGCCGCCGGCGACCTGGGCAATGCCGCCGGCCTCACGCGCCGCGTCCTTGATCAGCGCCGGATATGTCTCGAAAGGCTGATGCGCTGACAGCATGTCGTTATAGGAGGTGATGATGCCGAGGTTCGGCACCCGGTCGCCGCCAAGGGCCACCTTTTCCGAAGGGCTGCAGACGGCAAAGCCATGGGCGAGGTTGCCGCAGGACAGCACGGCCCGGTTGGCGGTGCGGTGCGATGCTTCGGCGATACGGCCGAGATAGGCCTCGCGCCCTGGTCTGGAGCGGTGGCGGATGCGCTCGGTGATGGCTTCGATGTCGCGTCTCGCGGTCATGGTGTCGGTCCTTTCAGGCGAGGTCCCGCAGACACCGTCCGGCTGTCTGCCGGGACCCCTCGGCAAGTTGAAATCAGGGTGCCCAGAAAACCTCTACGGGCCTCTCGGCTGCGTCGAGCACGGCACGAATGGGTTTTCGCGTTTCCGATCCAATCGCGCTCTCGAATGCGTTGCGCTTGTCTTCGCCTTCGATGTGCAGTGCGACGAAGCCGGCCCTGACGATCCGCGCCAGCGACAGCGTCAGGCGCGGTTCGCCGGCGCTTGCCGCGTGGACCGGGAACACGGCCCTTTCCGAGGACGGGTCGAGCAACTTTTCCAGATTGTCGGCGTCCGGAAAGAACGATGCGGTATGGCCATCGGTTCCCATGCCAAGCACGACCACATCGAGCGGCCATGGCAGCGACCGCAACATCCTGCTGTCGGCCTCACACGTATCCTCGATGCTTGCTGCCTCGTGGTAGAGCGGCACGAAACGTGCGGCCGCGGCCGCGTTTTGCAAAAGATTGGCGGCGACCAGCCCGGCGTTGGAGCGCGGAGACGAGGCCGGCACACAACGCTCGTCGACCAGCGTCACAGTGATTTTGTTCCAGGCGATCGGGATATTCGAAAGCGATGCGAAAAATTTCGCCGGCGTCGTGCCGCCGGAAACGGCGAGCAGTGCCGTGCCGCGCTCTGCGATTGCATTGGTAAGGCGGCCTGCGACGTGGCCGGCAAGTGCTGCCGCCAGGTCCTGGCGTTCGGCAAACGCGTGCCAGCTGTAGGCGGCGCCGTTCAATTGCTCTCGTGCCATGTCCGCCCGTCGCGTTCGATCAGCGCAATCGAGGCCGAGGGACCCCATGTGCCGGCCGTATAGCCCTGCGCCTCTTGCCTGGCGCTTTCCCATGCGTCCTGGATCGGGTCGATCCACTTCCACGCCGCCTCGACCTCGTCGCGGCGCATGAACAGCGTCTGGTTGCCACGGATGACGTCCATGATCAGCCGTTCATAGGCATCGGGGGCGCGGCCGTCGAAGGATTGCGCAAAACTCATGTCGAGCGGAATCTGGCGCAGCCGCATGCCGCCAGGCCCCGGATCCTTGATCATGATGAACTGCTTGACGCCTTCGTCGGGCTGCAGCCGGATGACCAGCTGGTTGGCGGAGATCGGCCCGGCGCTTTCGCCGAAGATCGAATGCGGAATTGGCCTGAATTCGATGACGATCTCCGAGACGCGGGTCGCCAGCCGCTTGCCCGTCCTGAGGTAGAACGGCACGCCCGCCCAGCGCCAGTTGCCGATTTCGGCCTTTAGCGCAACGAATGTCTCGGTGTTGCTGTTCCTGCCGAGCTCCTCGACATAACCTTTCACCGGCCCGCCGGCCGAGGCCCCGGCACGGTATTGGCCGCGTACCGTGTGCTTGGGGGCTTCGTTGCCGTTGATGCGTTTCAGCGCGCGCAACACCTTCAGCTTTTCGTCGCGCACGGCATCCGCATCCATCGACGACGGCGCCTCCATGGCGACGAGGCAGAGGAGCTGCAGCATGTGGTTCTGCACCATGTCGCGCAGCGCGCCGGCCTTGTCGTAGTAGGTGACGCGATCTTCGAGGCCGACGGTCTCGGCCACGGTGATCTGCACATGATCGACATTGGCGGAATTCCACAGCGGCTCGTAAAGCGCGTTGGCAAACCGCAACGCCATCAGGTTCTGCACCGTCTCCTTGCCGAGATAGTGGTCGATGCGGAAAATCTGGCTTTCATGAAAATCATCGCCGACCAGATCGTTGAGCTCGCGCGCCGAGGCGAGATCGCGCCCGATCGGCTTCTCCAGCACGATGCGCGAGTTCGGCGTGATCAAACCGTTCTCTTTCAGCTTGTGCGAGATGTCGCCGAACAGCGCCGGCGCCACCGCCAGATAGAAAGCGCGGATGCATTCGCTGTCGCCGATCGCCGTCTTCAATTTGTCGAAGCCCGCGCCATTGGTAGCGTCTGCCGAGACATAGGAAAGGCGGGCAAGAAACGTCTTCAGCTCCGTGGCATCGATATCGGCCGGTTTCACATGGTCGGAAATCGCCTGCCTGGCGAAAGCCTGGAATTCCTCATCGGTCATTTTCGAGCGCGACGTGCCGATGATGCGCGTCGGTTCGGAAAATTGATGGCCGCGCTGGCGATGATAGAGCGACGGCAAAAGCTTGCGTTCCGACAGATCGCCGGTGCCGCCGAAAATGATGAAGTCGAAAGGCTCGACGGGAATGATCTGGCTGGTCATGGTCTGTCCGCTTTAACGCCGGTCGCTGTGACGCGGTCGATATAATCTAATCGATTTAGATTTTCCAGTGCCATGGCGTCACACCCAAGGCCAATCGGGTTTTTCCGATTGGTCCTGAGGTGTGCCCCTTGACACTGGCGCAACCCGGCGGCTTGTCGGCAACGTGTTCCGGGAGGCCTTCGCAGTTGCAGCATAGAGCGGGATCGAGGCGAAAGCCAAAGGAGAAATCGAGGGTATATTGATCTTTCGGCAGCCATTGCCGGCGGCTGCCCGAGCGTCGTCTTCAATCATGAGTGAGAAAGCCATGCGCCTGGAAAACAAAGTTGCCATCATTACCGGTGCCGCGTCAGGTTTCGGCGAGGGAATCGCCAAACGCTTTGCCGAGGAGGGCGCCAAGGTCGTTGTCGCCGACCTCAACGCCAAGGGCGCCAAACGCGTCGCCAACGAGATCGGCCGGGCGGCGATCTGGACCCAGACGGACGTCTCGTTGCGTTCCGAGTTCGACGAGATGGTCGATGCCGCCAGGAGTGCCTTCGGCCGCATCGATATCATGGTCAACAATGCCGGCTACACCCATCGCAATGGCGATATGCTCGAGGTCGACGAG
>NZ_RZSX01000394.1:0-5573 GCF_004023105.1 Mesorhizobium sp. M5C.F.Ca.IN.020.32.2.1
CGATATGGACATCGCTAATCGTTCTCTCAATTCCTGCAATGTCGATAACACTACTATACTAACCCCGAATACAGGGACCGGTTTTCAAATCCTCGGCTATTTGCAGCATCGATTTGCCTAAGGTGGGCGCAAAACAGGAAATGCTTGTTTGTGGCGGGCGCACATTCGCCGGTCGACCGAAACGCCGCCAAACCCTGAGGTGGTTCGAGTGTCAGGGGCGCGAACGGTTCGCCCACACCAGGCCGCCCAGGCCGACCAGCGCAGTGATGATACCGGTATAGAGCCATTGCGATTGGCCGGTCATGAAGCTGCCGCCGACGAGGCCGCTGCCCTGCAGCGACCACAGCGCGCCGAGGGCGAGCACGACCAACGCCAGCAGATTCTTGATCAATCTCATCGCCGGAATTTCCTTTCCAAGTCGATCATCAATTCAGCCATGACCGCGATGGCAAAGCGAAAGGAGGCGACCCGATCGTATTCGCTTCTGCTTGTATATCGACGTCGGATATCGAGACGAAGACCATCGGGGATCGCGGCGACGCCGAATAACGTCTGACAAAGTGTTTCCCACCGTCTCCAAACGTGTACTGTAGTCATGGAACCGCCAGATGACTGCCGCATTTCGTGCCACATTCGATCCTTAACGGCCGGGTCTGTCAAACGGAGCCACTTGCCACAGATGACGAAACCAAACCGGACCGCGCTTGTCGCGGCGACGATCGCGGCTGGCCTGATGGTCGGCGCATCCACCTCCCCTGCCGCCGCGCAATGCGGCCGCGCCTCCTGGTACGCGCTGTACTCGAAGACCGCTTCCGGCGAGCGGATGAACCCGTCGGCGCTGACCGCCGCGCACCGTACCTTGCCTTTTGGCACAAAGCTGAAGGTGACCAACCGCAAGAACGGCCGCAGCGTCGTCGTGCGCATTAACGACCGCGGCCCGTTCATCAAGGGGCGCGTGATCGATCTGTCGAAGGGCGCCGCCAGGCGGCTCGGCTTCATAAGTTCGGGCCATACTTCCGTGTGCACCGACCGCGTGTAATGCTTGTAGTGTCCGGCCTGAGCCGGACACGCCTTGCCTCGTTACTCCTTCGCAACCGCACAATAAGCCGGCTGCCGCCGTTCAAGCCGCTTTTCAACACCTTAGACGAAAGTATCAGCATAAATCACGGCACTTGACGTATTGCATCGCAGCAGTTTGTTGTTAACCTCCCCGCGAGATTCAAGGCTCGGCACTGCTGTCGTCCCTTCGGTCGCAGCAGCGGGGTTCTCGATGTTCTACCAGTTCTACGAATTGAACCACGCCGCCGTGCAACCGGCCCGCTTCTATGCCGATGCGGTGCGTATGTTCTACACCAATCCGCTCAATCCATTCACGCACACGTCCTGGGGCCGCTCGATCGCGGCAACGGCCGAATTGTTCGAGCGCACGACGCGCCGCTACAGCAAGCCGCAATTCGGCCTGACCAAGACGGTGGTCGACTGGAAAAGCGTCGATGTCACCGAAAAGACGGTGTGGTCGCGGCCGTTCTGCAATCTCCTCCGTTTCGAGCGGGCGGTTCCCGCCGGCCGCCGGCCCGATCCGAAGCTGCTGATCGTGGCGCCGATGTCGGGCCACTATGCGACGCTGCTGCGCGGCACGGTCGAGGCGATGCTGCCCCATACCGACGTGCACATCACCGACTGGGTCGACGCCCGCATGGTGCCGCTGGCGGATGGCAGTTTCGACCTCGACGACTACATCGACTACATCGTCGACATGCTGCATGCGCTGGGACCCGATACCCATGTCATGGCTGTATGCCAGCCTTCGGTGCCGGTGCTCGCGGCGGTGGCGCTGATGGAAACGCGCGGCGACCCGTTCGTTCCCTCGACAATGACGCTGATGGGCGGGCCGATCGATACCCGCCGCAATCCGACCGCGGTCAACCTTCTGGCCGAGGAAAAGGGCATCGACTGGTTCCGCGACAACGTCATCATGCAGGCGCCGTGGCCGGTGCCCGGCTTCGGCCGTGAGGTCTATCCCGGCTTCCTGCAGCTTTCGGGATTCATGAGCATGAATCTCGACCGCCATATCATCGCCCACAAGGACTTCTTCATGCATCTGGTGAAGCATGATGGCGACAATGCTGAAAAGCACCGCGACTTCTATGACGAATATATGGCGGTAATGGATCTGACGGCGGAGTTCTACCTGCAGACGGTCGACACGGTGTTTGTCCGCCATGCCTTGCCCAAGGGCGAAATGATGCATCGCGGCGTCGCCATCGACCCCTCCGATATCCGCAATGTCGCCCTGTTCACGGTCGAGGGCGAGAACGACGACATTTCCGGTCTCGGCCAGACCCAGGCCGCGCACGACCTCTGCATCAACATCCCCGCGGACAGGCACGCTCACTACATGCAGCCGGCGGTCGGCCATTACGGCGTCTTCAACGGCTCGCGCTTCCGCTCCGAAATCGTGCCGCGCATCGTCGACTTCATCACCAGCTATGGCCGCCAGACCCGCGTCGCGGTGAGGCCGAAGCTGGTTCGCACCGCCAAAAAGTAAAGATATAGCGTTGTGAGTCCCGGATGGCAGCCCAGTTCAAGTCGACCTGTTGCACAATAGCCGCTGTTCGGCCGCGCGGGTAACCATGTCGCAAATCTGGCCGTTGGTATAATTGACAGGGACTGTAGATCGCCCTTAACCTTTCATTAACAACAAGGGACGAGGGGGACAATGATTTCCTCACCAATGGCGAGAAGGCTGCGCGCGTGCGCCCTGTTAGGGCTGGCATTTGCGGCAGGCTGGTCTACGGCGGCTTCGGCGGGACCAATGGCAACCGGCGGGCCGACATCGCAGCCGATCGGCCATTACGATTTCTGCAAGACCAGTCCGGCCGAATGCTCGATCCATCCGGGCAATCTCGCCCCGGCCACCATGAGCGGTGCGCTCTGGCGCAAGATGCTCAGCGTCAACGCCAGGGTCAACGCCGCCGTCAAGCCGATAAGCGACATCGACATTTATGGCAAGGACGAGGTCTGGGCCTATCCCGCCAAGGGCGTTGGCGACTGTGAGGACTATGTCCTGGAAAAGCGCCGCGAATTGAACCGCTTGGGCGTTTCCTACGCCAATCTTCTGATGACCGTCGTGCGCAAGCCGGACGGTGAGGGCCACGCCGTGCTGACCGTGCGCACAAGCAAGGGCGACTACGTCCTCGACAATCTGGACGGAAAGGTCCGCTCGTGGGACCGGACCGGCTATCGCTTCCTCAAGCGGCAGGCGATCGACAATACCGGCCGCTGGGTCTCGATCCGTGATGGCCAGCCGGTTCTGGTTGGCTCGGTTCAGTAGCAGGCCGTCATTTTGGCTGCTTCAGCGCGGCGCGGATCGATGCGGTGATGCGGCGAAGCTCCGCTTCGTCGAGTTTTTCGATGTTTTCGGCCAGAACATTGGCAAGCTCGGTGGCGGCGGGGCTGAGGCCCGACGTGTCGAGCTTCACCCGTGGGTGCGAGGTGTCCGCCAGCCGCTCGAGTTCTTCGGCATCGTCCCATATGACATTGAAATAGCCGATGATCTTCTGGATCAGCGTCCAGGTCGGCGCGCCACGGCGGCCATGCTCCAGCGCCGACAAATAGGCTGCGCTGACGCCGATCGCCTCGGCCATGGCCTTCTGACTGACACCGCGTTGGCTTCGCAGGGCGCGAAGCTTTTCGCCGAACGGGGTCACAAGTGCATCCTCATGGGCTGCATCCTCATTAGCGCCCACGCCGCAGGCGGACATAGAGCGCGCCCGAGCCGCCATGGTTGCGGGCAGCATGGTCGTGACTGGAGACAAGCGGCCTGAAAGCGGGTGTCGACAGCCAGGCGGGCACGGCGCGCCGCAAGATGCCGTCGCCGCCCGACGACGAACCCTTGCCGGTGATGACCAGCACATAACGGATGCCCCCGGCATGCGCCCGGTGCAGGAAGGAAAACAGCAGCGAATAGGCTTCGTCCTGGCTCAGGCCATGGAGGTCGACGCGGCCTTCGATCGGCAATCGGCCCTTCGACAGTTTTTCCAGCGTCGGTTCGTCGATCACATGCGAGACATGCTGCGCCTTTGCTTTCGTGGCCGCAGCAGGAGCCATCGCCTGGACACGCGGCGGTGGCTTCGTGTCATCACCGACGTCCGGGCCGATAGCCGGGATGTCGCTGGCGGACTTGCCCTTCAGCGGCTTGGCCGTGCGCGCCACCAGGTTCCACAGGACCCGATCGTCCTCGCTCAGCCTGTCAATGCGCCGGGTCATCGCCCCGCTCCCGGTACAAGCTGGCGCGGTATCAGCGCGTAGAAATCGGCAGGGTTGCGGACAACGCCGGCGATCTCGCCGGCCGCATGTCCCGTTCCGGCGAACAGGTCGCCGCGGGCCGGCCCGGTAATGGCCGAGCCGGTATCCTGCGCGATCATCAGTCGCCGGAACGGCTTGTCGTCGAAAGCGGTCAGCGACGGCCCATCGATGTAGAACGGCGTGCCGAATGTATGCAGCAGACGGTCGACAGCGACGGAGCGGCCCGGCGTCAGCGGCACTTTTGCGCCAGCGATCGGCCCGAGTTCCGGGTCGTCGACAGCCGCCTCGCGGAAGAAAATATAGGAGCGGTTGCGCCACAGGATCTCGTCGATGCGATCCGGATGCGCCTTGAACCAGGCGCGGACCGACTGCATGGTCACCGCTTCGAGCGGGATTTCGCCTAATTCACTCAGGATCTTGCCGGGTCCGGTAAAGCGCTGGCCGGATTTGGCGGCATAGGTGACGCGGCAAAACCGGCCGTCGGTCATGGTGAGCCTGGCTGCACCTTGCACGTGAATGAAGAAGGCGTCGATCTTGTCGGCTAGCCAGGCGATTTCCAGACCCTTGCCAGCCAAACCCTTGCCGACGAGCGCGCCGCGCTCGATCTCGCCGCGGTCGAAATACTCGACCGGCCCGTTCGGCGTGGCGCGGCCGAAGGCGAAATAGGGATCCATGCCGGGCGGCCGGTTGACGTCGTCGATGTCGACGAGATCGGCCGGGCGCGACAGCAGCGGCACCGCAAATCGTTCGGTTCGCACCGATGAAGCGTCGACCACCGGTTCATAGAAGCCGGTGACGAGGCCGGTGCCGCCGCTTTCGCCCCCTATGTGCGCCGGAATGAAATGATGCTCGAAGAAGGCGCGGGCTTGCGCCCGGTCGGTTGGCGAAACGGTGCGGGCTGCAGCGTAGGCCTCGGTGAAGGCATTGAAATCGACGCCGAGCCCGCCGGAGCGATAGGGTTTTGTCAGGACATGAAAAGCCGAGCGCCGGAAAGCCGCGAACGCGGCCAGATGGTCGTCCTCGTCCCAACCGGGCAGATCGTCAAAGGATTTTTCGCGGAACGCCTGAGATAGCGACACCGGAGCCTCGCCGTGGTCCGGGCTCAGTCTTCTTCTTCGGTGGCGACGAGCTTCCAGTTCGGGTCGCGCGAGCGCGTATCGCGGGCGAAGGTCCAGACATCCTTGACCTCGGCGACGGTTTCGGGATCGCCGTCGATGACGGCGCCAGCCTTGTCGCGCGTCGCCGAAATTAGCTCGCTGACGATG
>NZ_RZSX01000395.1:0-5565 GCF_004023105.1 Mesorhizobium sp. M5C.F.Ca.IN.020.32.2.1
CAACTGACCTATACGTTCAACCTTGTCCAAGAGACCTGGCACGACGGCAAGCCGTTCACATCCAAGGATGTCAAGTTTACGCTTGAACTCGCCAGGAATAAAGCCTCCGGCAGCTTGTTTGCCGCGCGTCTCGGCGACATCGCGTCGGTCGACGCGCCGGACGATCGCACCGTGGTCGTCAAATTGTCGAAGCCCAACGGCTCCTTCCTGTCCATTCTCTCGCAGGTGATGATCCTGCCGGAGCATGCTCTGGCCGGGATGCCGCCAGAAACGCTGGCCACAAGCACCTGGTGGTCCACCACGCCGGTCGGCACCGGCCCCTTCAAATTCAATCGCTATGTCAGCGATCAATATGTCGAGCTGGCCGCGGATGACGACTATCGCAGCGGCAAGCCGAAGGTCGATGTGCTCATCAACCGGTATTTCGAGAGCCCGGCGGCGGCCGTTGCCGCGCTGCGCGCCGGCGAAATCCAGTTCACCTATGTCGAGCCCGACGACGCGGTATCCTTCAAGAGCGACAGCAATTTCAAGGTGATCGAGGGCGCTTCTTATGTGGTCAACTACATCGGCCTCAACCAGAAGGTCGAGCTCTTTAAGGATGTTCGCGTCCGCCAGGCGATCATGCACGCAATCGATCGCAATGCCATCATCGAGAGCCTCTATGGCGGCGCGGCCAAACCGGCCAACTGCGGCTACGTCGCGCCGCATCTGCTCCCCGAAGGCCTCGAACCCTATGCGTACGATCCGGCAAAGGCCAAGGCTCTGCTTGCCGAGGCGGGCTGGGAAAAGATCAACGGCGACAAACCCATCACCTTGCTGACCTATTACGGCTCGCCGCAAGCGGCCAATGTGATGGCCGCCATCCAGTCGATGCTGGCCGAGGTCGGGATCAATGTGGTGCCGCGTGTCGTCGATACGCCGACCTATAACGGCATCGTCTACAAGGAAGGGACGCCGGACTGGAACGCATTTGCGATGGTCTATGCCGGCCTGCAGAACGGTCCGAATCCGGCTGGCATCAGCCCTGGTCTCAACAAGTCCCAGATTCCGCCGGCAGGCTTCAACACCATGCGCATCGAGTTCGACGATCTGAGCGCTGCATTGGACGCTGCGCTCGGCCAGACCGATCCGGCCAAGATCGATAAATCGTGGCAGGAAGTCTGCAAGGTGATGAACAAGGATCTGCCCTGGGCGACATTATGGGTGGCCAACCGCTATGGCGTCGCCTCCAACAAGCTGCGTGACTTCGTCTGGACGCCGGCGCCGGCCGGCGGTCCTTATGCGGCTCACCCGGAACGCTGGGATATCCAGTAAAAGCGCTTGGCGGGCCAGGCCCGCTTTTGCAAGGAGCCGGCCTGATGCCGGGTCCTCTCATCATCACCACGGACCGCCAATGCTGAGTTTCATTGCCCGCCGCAGCGCTACAGGACTGTTGATGCTGGTCGCCTTGAGCGTCCTCATCTTCATCCTTCTGCGACTGGCGCCCGGCGATCCGATCGACGCGTATATCAACCCGTCCAGCCCGATGTCTGCTTCCGACCTCGAAGTCCTGCGCGACCGGCTTGGGCTCGACCAGCCGCTTCCCGTGCAATACCTCGCCTGGCTTCGCGCAGCACTCAGCGGCGACTTCGGCTATTCGATCCAACGCAGCGGCGTTGCCGTGCTGCCCCTGGTCATGGAGCGCATCGGCCCAACCGCGCTGTTGATGGGTACGGGCCTGACCATCGCCATCGTGCTCGGCATTTCCGCCGGCATTTTCTCCGCCGTCCGCCGTAACGCGCTGCCCGACATCATCCTGTCGGTGGTTGCCTTCGTCGGCATCTCCAGCCCGGCTTTTCTGACGGCACTTCTCGGGCTGTACTTTTTCTCGGTGTTGCTGCGCTGGGCGCCATCAGGCGGCATGCAGACCGCCGGCGCACCTTTTTCCGTATCGGACGTACTCGCGCACCTCGTCCTGCCCGCCTGCCTGCTGTCCATTGGACACGCCGCGCTGATCATGCGCTACATGCGCGCGTCGCTGCTGGAAGTGCTCAACCAGGATTATGTGCGAACCGCGCGTGCCAAGGGAGTGCGCGAATTCTGGGTGATCATCAAGCACGCGACGCGCAATGCGCTTTTGCCAGTTATCACCCTGATCGGCTCGACGGTCGGCATCGCGATCGGCGGCGCCATTTTCCTCGAAAGCGTGTTCAACTGGCCGGGCATGGGCCTGCTGCTGGTCAACGCGGTCGGCACACGGGATTACCCGGTGATCATGGGCGCCACTCTGGTGATCGGCATCTGCGTCATTTTGGTGAATCTCCTGACCGATATCGTCTATGCCGTCGTTGACCCGCGCATTCAGGTGTCGTGATGACGATCACCGCGCGAGATCCGACCGTCGACCCGACAGCCGCGCCGCAAACCAAAGGACCGCTCCGCCGCGCGCTCGACCGCTTCTTTGAAAATCGTGCGGCGCGCGCCGGTCTGCTTATCGTCGTTCCCATCCTGCTGGCGGTTTCGACCTATCATTTATGGTGGCCGTTCAGCCCCAATGCCATCGATCTCAGGGCGATCAACAAGGGACCGTCCGCCATTCATTGGCTAGGCAGCGACGGCGTCGGCCGCGACGTCATGGCCCGGCTGATGCAAGGCGGGCGGATATCGCTGCTGGTCGCCGTCTGCTCCGTCGCCATCTCGATCGTCATCGGCTTCCTGGTCGGCGCCGTCGCCAGCTTCGGCGGGCGTCTTGTCGACGGCACGGTGATGCGCTTCGTCGATCTCGCAATGACGCTGCCGCCGGTGATCTTCCTGCTTGTGCTCGCTTCGATCGCGGGCACCGGCATCGCGCCGACCATCCTGGTGATCTCGCTGCTCTCATGGCCGGTGCTGTCGCGCATGGTGCGCGCCCGGCTGCTCGAGCTGCGCGAGCGTGACTTCGTCGTCGCCGCCCGCGGCATGGGGGCGGGGCTGCCGCATCTCCTGTTCCGTCACGGCCTGCCCAACTGCATCGATATTCTTGTCGTCTACGCCACGCTGCAGATCGCCAATGCCATTCTGCTCGAAGCCGGTCTCTCCTTTCTCGGCCTCGGCATCGCGCCGCCCGAAGCCAGCTGGGGCAACATGCTCAATCTCGCCCGCTCCACCGTGGTGCTCGAACAATATCCCTGGCAATGGATGTTTCCCGGCGCCGTGCTTGTGCTCACCGTCCTGGCCATCAACTTCATCGGCGATGGCCTGCGCGATGCATTCGACCCTCGTTCCGATCTCAACTGACCCAAAGGCTTTTCAAAATGCCCCTGTTTACCGGTGTCGTGCCACCTGTCGTCACCCCGCTCAATGCCGATTTCAGCGTCGACTTCCCGTCGTTCACGCGGACGATTGAGAACCTGCTCGACGGCGGGGTACACGGGCTCTTCGTGCTCGGCTCGACCAGCGAGGTGGTCTTCCATGACGAGCCCGGCCGCAGGGCCATCATCGAGCACGCGGTCAAGGTCAACAACGGCCGCGTTCCGATCTTCGCCGGGGTCATCGACCCGACAACCGATCGTGTCATCAACCATGCCAAGATAGCCAGATTGGCCGGTGCCGACGCCATCGTGGTCACCGCGCCGTTTTATGCCCGCACCAGCCAGCCCGAGATCGGCGACCACTTCCGCTATATCAAGGACGCGGTCGACATTCCAATCATCGCCTACGACATTCCGGTCTGCGTCCATGTCAAGCTGGAGCGTAAGACCACCGTTGCCCTTGCTAGCGAGGGCGCTATCGCCGGCATCAAGGATTCCAGCGGCGATGACGGCAACCTGCGTTATGTGCTCAAGGATATGGCCGACGATCCGAATTTCTTCGGCATGACCGGATCCGAGATCCTGGTCGACAGCGTGCTAGCCATGGGCGCGCATGGTGTCGTGCCGGGCCTCGCCAATGTCGACCCGCACGGCTACGTCAAGCTGTGGACTCTGATGCAGACGGGTCAGCACGCCGAAGCCCGCGTGGAACAGGAGCGGCTGTTAAAGCTGTTCGAGATCGTCTGGATCTCGCTCGGCAGGACAAGCGCCGGCTCGGCCGGCGTTGGCGCTTTCAAGACCGCGATGAAGAGCCTCGGCATCATCGCCTCCAACACCATGGCGCGGCCGCAACGCAGCTTGAACGACGAGGAAACCGCAAAGGTCGAAATTGTCCTTCGCGACGTCGGGTTGCTGCGCTGACCGTGGACGCTCCGATTCTCTCGATTTCCGGTCTGCGGGCGGTGTTCCGTATCGCGGGACGCGACATTGCCGCCGTGCAGGACCTCGATCTGACGATCGGATCGGGTGAAACGGTCGCGCTCGTCGGCGAGTCCGGATCGGGCAAGTCCGTCACCAGCCTGTCGATCATCGGCCTGCTGCCGAAGAAGATCGGACACATCGCCGAGGGATCGATCGCGCTGCGGCGCAGGGATGGCACGGTCACCGAGCTGACCGGCCTCGATCCTGAGTCGCTGCGCAAGGTGCGCGGCAACGACATCGGCATGGTGTTCCAAGAGCCGATGACCAGCCTCAATCCGGTCTACACGATCGGCGAACAGATCGCCGAGCCGATCCGCATCCATCTTGGCAAGTCGCATCGCGATGCGGCCGCCGACGCCGTGCGGCTGCTGGCTCAGGTCGGCATTCCCGATCCCGATCGGCGGGCGCGGCAATACCCGCATGAGCTCTCGGGAGGGATGCGCCAGCGCGCCACCATCGCCATGGCCTTATCCTGCAATCCGACCTTGCTGATCGCCGACGAGCCGACTACCGCGCTCGACGACACCATCCAGGCCCAGATTCTCGACCTGCTGGCCGAGCTGCAGGCGCAGCGCGGCATGGGCATTCTGTTCGTCACGCACAATCTGGGCGTCGTTGCCGAGATCGCCGACCGGGTCGCGGTGATGTATGCGGGGCGCATCGTGGAATCGGGACCGGTGAGCGAGGTGTTCACTCGTCCGCGTCATCCCTACACCGCGGGGCTGATGCGTTCGGTGCCACGGCTTGGCCAGGCCACCTCGCTGAAGGCAGCAGGAACGCCGCTTCCGACCATCGCCGGCAATGTTCCGTCGCTGGCCTTGCTGCCTAAGGGCTGCTCCTTCGCGCCGCGTTGCGCCATGGCTGTCGATGCCTGCCGCGCCGCGGTGCCGCCATTGTTCGCGGCGACGTCGACCCAGCACAGCCGTTGTTTGCGTTGGAAGGATCTCTGACGATGAATGCCCCCTTCCTTTCGGTCAGGAATCTGACCAAGCATTTTGCGCCGACGGCGTTCTCGCGCGGTCCCGTCGTCAGGGCGCTGGAAGATATTTCCTTCGATATTGCGCGCGGCCAGGTGGTCGGCCTCGTCGGTGAGTCCGGATCGGGCAAGACCACGATCGGCCGCTCGGTGCTGCGTCTCATCGAGCCGACATCCGGCGAAATAAGCTTTGACGGCATCGATATCACCAAGCTGAGCGCCGGGCCGCTGGCTCGCCAGCGCCGAAAGATGCAGTATATTTTCCAGGATCCGTTCGCCAGCCTGTCTCCGCGCATGACCATCGGGCAGATCCTGACCGAAGGCCTGGATATTCAGAGC
>NZ_RZSX01000396.1:0-5552 GCF_004023105.1 Mesorhizobium sp. M5C.F.Ca.IN.020.32.2.1
GAGGTGATCGCAGTCGATATGGCAACAGCCAACAATAAGCCATTCGTGCATCAGTTCTCGATCGGCATGCATGCCAGGATGGTTCAGCTTCGCCAGACCATGGAGTTTGGCTCGCGGTTGGGAAAGATGCGGGCTTCAGTCAAGGCTGCGTGGGCGGCGATCAACAACCCGTCGGCAATGAAGGTGACGCTGACCATCGGCGAATCCGAGATCGTGACGCGCACCACCGGCATCGGCATCACCAACAATCTCTTCGGTGAGGGTCACCTGCCCTATGCCGACAACCCCGCCGGCGGCGTGCTCGGCATCTATGTCACGGTGGCGCGGCGACGTGGCGAACTGCTCAGGGTCCTTTTCGACATGGCGCGCGGCAAATGGCGCGACAGTGCGCATGTGGAAATCCACCAGGCTGACCGGGCCGTTTTGAAAGTGCACTCGGCTGCCAAGAAGTTCCGCGCCGTCATGGACGGCGAACTGGTCAGGCTTGACCCCGAAACGACGATCGAAATCCATCCTGGCGCGCTGAACGTTCTGGTCCCGGCGCGCGCTGTCCAAGCGAAGGCAGCGTGATGCAGTCCGGCACAGTCGATCGGATAGCTTCAGCCTTTGGGAATCTCGCCCTGTTCGCCCCTGGGAAGCTCGCCCTGTTCGGTTGTCGACGTCTTGTCTATCATGTTGCCGTAGATCTCTGCGATGCCCCAGGCGATAAACGCCAAAAGCAGCGCGGCGATCAAGATACGGAAAGTGTGCCACCCCCAGCGTCCCTGGCGGGCTTTGTCTTCAGGAACGATCCTGGGCATGATCGGCCTCCATTTCGTTTGGCGCTGGCATGTCGTTTGGCGCTGGCGGGCGCGGCTGGCAAAACGTGGTTGGGTAACGGTTCCTCAAGGCGAAGGTTCCGGTTCAGACGCAGGCAACTGGCGAGAATGGCTGCAAGCACTTGGGGGCCTTGTGGATAGCAGGGTAGTGAAAAAGCCGAATTTGCCGGTCGACGTCCATAGTGTGGTAGGGGCGCAGGACCGGCTTGCAGTACTGCACGGTCTCGACGCCCTCGACACGGCGGCCGATCGTGACTTCGACCATATCAGCGCTCTTGCCGCCGCGGTGATGCTAGCGCCCATCGCGCTGGTGACGCTGGTCGATGTCGAGCGGCAACGGTTCAAGTCCTGTGTCGGCCTGGATGAGACCGAGGCCTCGACAGATGCATCTTTCTGCGCCCATACCATTGCCGCCGGCGACCAGCCGATGGTGGTGACCGATGCGACCACGGATTCACGCTTCAACGCCAGCCCGCTGGTCACTGGCCAGCACCATGTCCGTTTCTATGCGGGTGTGGCGATTGTGGTGGCCGGCGCCCGGATTGGCACGCTCTGCGTGCTCGACCGGAAGCCGCGCGCGTCGCCGTCTGCCGCCCAGCTCGAACAATTGACGGCGCTCGCCAGCCTCGCCGCCAGCCTGTTCGCATTGAAGGACGCCACCCGCAACGGCGCCAGCATCGCTGCGGCGCTGGCGCGAGAGGAAAAACGGCGCGGCATCGCGCTCGATGCCGCCTCGCTCGCAAGCTGGGCATGGGATATCCACACCGATATGATCGAATGCGATGTCCGGTTGTCCGAGCTGTTCGGCCTGCCGCGCTCGAATCGGCTGAGGGCGCGCGATATCCTTGCCGCCATCGACCCGCGTGATGTCTACCAGACCGAGACGCGCTTTCGTGACGCGCTGACTGGCAGCGACGACTATTTTGGCGAATACCGCGTCAAGGGCTTCACTCCGCCGCGCTGGCTCGCGACGCGCGGCCGTGTCATCGAGCGCGACGGCGACGGCAAGCCGACGCTGATCTTCGGCGTCAATTACGACATCACCGAACGCAAGCTCGGCGACGAGCGGCAACGGCTCTTGCTGCGCGAGCTGAACCATCGCGTCAAGAACACGCTGGCGACGGTGCAGGCGCTGGCGACGCAGACCGTTCGCCATGCGCGCCAGCCCAGCGAATTCCTTGAAGCCTTCAGCGCCAGGCTTCAGGCGCTGGGCGCCGCCCACAGCCTGCTGTCCGACCGCGAGTGGCGCGGCATTGGCATCCGCGAACTCGTGCAGATCGAGGTCAAGCCGTTCGACACCGCCGAGCAGCCGCGCATGACGATCTCAGGCGCCGATCTGCTGCTTTCGCCCGACCAGGCAGTCGGGCTTGGCCTGATTCTACATGAACTGGCCAGCAATGCGCTGCAATACGGAGCGCTATCGGCGGCTTCGGGCAAGGTCGATCTCGACTGGCAGGCACAGGGCCGGAAA
Organism: Mesorhizobium sp. M5C.F.Ca.IN.020.32.2.1; assembly: GCF_004023105.1. Taxonomy (NCBI): domain Bacteria; kingdom Pseudomonadati; phylum Pseudomonadota; class Alphaproteobacteria; order Hyphomicrobiales; family Phyllobacteriaceae; genus Mesorhizobium; species Mesorhizobium sp. M5C.F.Ca.IN.020.32.2.1. The sequence goes on from NZ_RZSX01000396.1 coordinate 2,290, forward strand.
GGCGCACGGCGCCTGGTGCTGACCTGGCGCGAAAGCGGCGGGCCTGAAGTTGCCTCGCCCGAACGCCATGGCTTCGGCTCGATCCTGATCCGCCGCAGCCTGGCCAAGGTCATCTCCAGCGAAGTGACCCACGAATTCCGGCCGGAAGGCGTATTCGCCGAAATATCGATGCCGCTGGAGGATCTGCCGAAGTGACGGCCCGGCCATGATCCCGAACCGAAGGTCCGCGTCAGCGAAAAGTGCAGCCCGGTTTTGGGATTAGATTGTGGTCAACAAGAACAATCGCTTCGAGCTATTTCGCTTCGCCGGCATCCGGATCGTCGGCATCGGGCTTCACGTTCTCGCGGTAGATGGCGTAGGCGGCGAGTGCGATCGCTGGGCCGAGTATGGTGCCCAGGCCGCCTTTTCCTTTGAGTAGCGCCGGCAGCACGGCGAGCGCGGCCGTGATGCCGACCGCCTTCATATCGGCTTGGCGCCTCCGCGCCCGGCGTCGGGCGCGCGCGCCGGCCGACAGCTGATGGAAGAGCAGGAGAAGCCCTGCGATCACCAGGAAACCGACCCCAAAACCGAGGCAGGCTGCCATCGGCCCGTAGCGCCCCGCCACCCAGACATAGGCCGCACCGACCAGGAAACCGATGCCGCACAGTGCGGCAAGTGCTGCGAGCGCATAGACGATTGCAGCCGTGCGCGCGCGGCGCACGGCTGCCACGGCTTCACCCGAGGCGAGCCCCGAGACCAACGATGCCAGCATTCCCATCTGGGCTGAGGCTTAGCGGCGCGCGAGAAGCGCGAACAGAAAGCCGACGCCTGCCGCGATCGCCAGAGACGTCACCGGCTTTTCGCGCACGCTCGCCACCACTTGGGCTTCGAGGTCCCTGGCGTTGCTGCGCATATTTTCAAACGCTGCTTCGCCTTGGGCGCGCAATTGTTCCATTCCTTCCGCGGCAACGCGACGAGCAGCCCCGTAACCATGTTGGCCGGTCTCGGCCAGCTGTTCGGTGAGTTTCTGAATGTCGACTTTCAACTGCCTGATATCGGCTTCAAGGTCCGAATTCGTCCGGCTTTCGTTCGGGGACTTTCCTGCGGCAGTCGCCATCACTTGACTCCTTGCGTTTGCTCGGGTCGAAACGTTCGACCCACCCCAAGGTTCCGAAATCGGAACAACTCCCATGAAAGGATGTTTCCGCAAGCGAGTCCAGCCCGGCACGTCTCCGGTAGCCGCTCAGATCAGCGGTCGGCGAGCTTCGCTCAACCCTTGCCAGCCGGCGAGTTCCTTGAGCCTTTCGTTGTCGACCACCTCGCAGCCGCCGTCGCGCCAGAAGATAAGCTTGCGGTCCATCAGCTTGCGGATCGTCTTGTTGGTGTGGACCAGCGACAGGCCGAGGGTATCGGCGAGATGCTGCTGCGTGATCGGAATCTGCACGGGCGTCCTGCCGTTCAGCCCGAGCACCCTGGCGCGGCTGGAGATGAACGCGATGAGATAGGCTGCACGCTCGAGCGCGGTGCGTCTGCCAATACTGAGCAGGTTCTCGTCCAGCATGCGTTCCTCTCGCGAGGCGATCCAGGTGATGTCGTAGGCGAGGCCCGGATGGCTGCGGTAGAGTTCGGGAAGGGCTTCCCGCTCGAAAACGCAGAGCAGCATCGGCGACAGCGCTTCCACGGAATGCTGCATTTCTCCCATCAGACTGCCTTGCAAGCCGATGAGATCGCCTGGCATGGAATAGTTCAAAATCTGGCGGCGGCCATCCGACAGCAATTTGTAGCGGAAAGCCCAACCCGACAGCACCGTATAGAGATGGGCGCTGTGGCTTCCCTCCACCAGAACCGTAGCTCCCTTGTCGACGGCCAGTTCGCCCTTCTTGACCGCGTCGACGAAGACAAGTTCCTGCTTCTCGAATGCCCGGAACGCCGGCAACGGCCGCAGTGGGCAGTTCTCACATGAATACCGGCGGGTGGAAAAAGAACGGCCGTTCTGGCCAGGCATTTCAATTCCTCTTCGAAAGCGGCCCTCTTCCGGAAGGCGATAGCAAACGCCCTGCAGGCATCGAGGTTCCGCCATCCGCGACGGGCATGTCTTTTTTAAATGACAGCATGCCAAATAACTTTAAATGACAGGAAGCCAAATAGGGATCATGATTCCTCTGTTCCCTGCGCCCCATGGAGACATTGCTTGCCCCCCTTGCTGGACGGATTGCGGATTCTTGTTCTGGAGGATGAATTCCTGATCGCCATGGATGTCGAGCAGCTTTGCCGCGACTACGGCGCCGGCGACGTGATCATCGCCCGCAATCTGGGTGAGATCGATCGGAAGAGCGTTGCCTCGCAATTCGACGCCGCCATCGTCGATCTCATGCTTGGCGGCGCTTCGACGCTCGATTTCGCTTCGCGGCTGCGCGAATCGGGCGTGCCTTTCGTCTTCGCCTCGGGCTATTCCGACATAGACGAAATCAAGGTTTCCTTTCCGGATGTCAGATTGGTCACCAAGCCTTATTCGGGAGACGATCTCGTGGAGGCAGTGGCGGCGGCGTGCGGGCGCGGCCCTCTTGTTTGATGTCCGGAAAACCGGGACCGATATTACCGGGGCCCATATTGTCGAGGGACAGTTCAGGCGGCGTTCGACCCCGTCACCTGAGCCGATATCGCATCCGGGCCAAACTCGTCATCACCGGAAATCTTCAGGATTTCCTGCAGCCGCGTGCGGGCGCGGCTGACGCGGCTCTTGATCGTTCCGACCGCGCAGCCGCAAATCTCGGCGGCTTCCTCGTAGGAAAAGCCCGACGCGCCGATGAGGATGATGGCTTCGCGCTGGTCCTCGGGCAATTGCTCGAGCGCGCTACGAAAGTCCTTGAGGTCGAGCTGGCCGTGCTGGGCCGGATGGACGGCTAGCCTGGCCGTCATGATGCCGTCGCTGTCCTGCACCTCGCGGCCGCGCTTGCGCATCTGGGAATAGAATTCGTTGCGCAGGATGGTGAACAGCCAGGCCTTGAGATTGGTGCCCGGCTCGAAGCTTTCATGCTTGTCCCAGGCCTTCACCAGTGTTTCCTGCACCAGATCGTCGGCCTTGTCGGCGTTTTGCGTCAATGACACGGCAAAGGCCCGCAGGCTCGGAATCGAGCCGAGCAGATCCGTCTTGAAGCTCTGGGAGACGGCCGCCATGCCTCAGTCCTTTTTCCGTGCAGGTTGGGCCTGTTCCAATTGGCTGAGCAATTGGGCGAAGCGATCCGGCACGTTGTCGGAGACCAGTTCGTCGTAATATTGTTTGA
>NZ_RZSX01000397.1:0-5550 GCF_004023105.1 Mesorhizobium sp. M5C.F.Ca.IN.020.32.2.1
CACCGGGGCGGGGAAACAGCAGCGCCATCAACCTCAGAGCCGCTCGGGTTGCGGGCTGTCCGTCGAATGTCTCGATCGCACGCAGCAAGCCGCCGAATGCCTTCGGATCGGTAATGGCGGCACGCGGCGTGACCGTTGGCCTGATGAGAGCGCCCCTCAGCGCGGACGTGGGGTCAGTGTCGGCGCGTGCAGTGGCGATGGCGTATCGAAAGACGCTGCCAATGGTCGAGCGCAGCCGCCTGGCCGACTCGTATCGACCGCGCACCTCCACGCTACGAAGGGCAGCAAGGATAGTGGCCGCATCAATGTCCCGAATGCACTTGTGCCCACAGGTGAGATAGGCGAAGTCGAGTAGCCATTTGACCTTGGTGATAGTCCGGTCGGCACGTCCCTCTTTCTTCAGCTTGTCCACATATTCCTCGGCGATTGATCGAAAGCTGTCCTTTGCCGAACCGACCTTTCGCAACTTGCGTTCCTGCGCGGGATCGATGCCAGTGAGGAGGAGACGTTTGGCGTCATCGCGCGCCTTGCGTGCTTCGGCGAGCGAAATAAGGGGATAGCTGCCCAACGCCAGAAGCTTCTGCTTGCCGTCAAATCGATAGGCGAGGCGCCATAGGCGGGATCCGGTGGGCTGCACCCAGAGCTGGAGCCCGCCACCATCAGACAATTTCAATAGCTTGGAAGCAGGACGGGCATTTCGGCATTTCACGTCGGAAAGGGCCATTTGTGGGACACCTCCCTTTGGCTGTTTCGATACCATCAGGATGTCCAGTACCAACGGAAATACCAGCCCTCCGCCTCGTTAGACCAAATACGCCGAAATTCCATGAAACGCGCTCAATCGCGCCATCCTTCCCAAAAAGATGAACGATTTCAGTTGTTTGTGCAAACAGAAGCGTAGAAGATTCGGCGAAAGGGAGTGTCGGGAGAGGAGGGGATGGTGCCCAGAGGCGGATTCGAACCACCGACACGCGGATTTTCAGTCCGCTGCTCTACCAACTGAGCTATCTGGGCCTGTCCGGCACGCGGGCAGTTCTGCACGCCGGATTTCTCGAAAGCGCCGCAGGCGCTCCTTGAAAGCGCGTGGGTTATAGCACGGGAATCCGGCCTGTCCAGCGCTTAAGCGTTGATTTCAAGCGGGAAACGAGCAGTTGCCCGATAGGCGGATTCATGGGACGCGGTCGAGGCCCGCAGGCTGCTCTGAACAGCCTCATTTGGCAGGGTCCCTCATTTGGCAGGGTCGTTGTCCGGTTCGTCCTCGTCGTCGCGGGCCGGAATGACGTAGGCGCCCTTGAGCCAGCGGTTGAGGTCGATCTCTTTGCAGCGCACCGAGCAGAACGGGTAGGTCTCACGCGCCGACGGCTTTCCGCATTCGGGGCAGGGCCGCTTGGGGCGCAGCGGCGTGACCTTGTCGTCCGAGCTCATGACCGCCCCGAACTCACGGCCGAGCTGACTGCCATTTGGCATGCACCTTGAAACCCTCGCCGGTCAGCAGCGCCACCGTCTCATAGAGCGGCAGGCCGACGACGTTGGTGTAGGAGCCGACAAGCTTGACCACGAAAGCGCCGGCCAGCCCCTGGACGGCATAGCCGCCGGCCTTGCCGCGCCATTCTCCCGAGGCGACATAGGCGTCGATCTCGGCGCGCGGCAGCCGCTTGAAACGCACCCTGGTCTCGACCAGCCGCTGGCGCAGCTTGCCGCCCGGCGTGATCAGGCAGATGCCGGAATAGACCCGGTGCGAACGGCCGGACAGCAGGCCGAGGCAATTGGCGACGTCGTCGAACGTTTCGGCCTTGGGCAGGATGCGCCGGCCGACTGCGACCACTGTGTCGGCGGCCAGCACGAAGCTGGGCACATAGTCCTCTTCCGCCTGCAGCGAGGCCAGTGCCTTCTCGGCCTTTTCCTTCGACAGGCGCTTGGCCAGCGAACGCGGATGCTCGGCGCGCAGCGGCGTCTCGTCGACACTGGCCGGCAGCACGCGGTCCGGCTCAATGCCGGCCTGCTGCAACAGTTCGATCCGGCGCGGCGAACCCGAGGCAAGCACGAGCTTCTGCAAAATGCTCATCGCGATCCCGGCCGAACTGACGATTTTACTTGAAACGGTAGGTGATGCGGCCCTTGGTCAGGTCGTAGGGTGTCATCTCGACCAGGACCTTGTCGCCGGTGAGCACGCGGATGCGGTTCTTGCGCATGCGGCCGGCCGTGTGGGCGATGATTTCGTGTTCGTTTTCGAGCTTCACCCTGAACATCGCGTTGGGCAACAATTCCGTGACGACACCCGGAAACTCGAGGACTTCTTCCTTCGGCATTCGATACCTTTGCTTGGATGGGATTCCCAGCGCCCCGGCCGGAATTTGCGCGGAACCTATATGATAATCGTGCGCTTGTGAACACGCTTAATCAGCGCCGTTTTTTGCTTCCGGCTCTACGAAACGGTGGCCGATTCGCGCCCTTAGCCGTTCGCGCACCTCGCGATAGGCGGCCATGATCTGCTCACGCGTGCCGCTGACGCCAGTCGGGTCCGGCATCGGCCAATATTCGACATCGACGGCAAGCGAGCGGGTAAGCTCGAGCGCGGTGTGATGCGCTTCCGGCGACAGTGTGACGATCAGATCGAAATAGTCGTCCTCGAGATCGTCCAGTGTCCTCGGGTGCCGCTCACCCAACGAAAGCCCGTCCTCGGCCAGCACGGCGTCGACGAACGGGTCGCGTTCGCCGCCGCGCACCCCGGCCGACGCCACGAAGGTGGTGGCCGGAAGCACCTGGCGCGCCAGCAGTTCGGCCATCGGCGAGCGCACCGCGTTCATGCCGCAGACAAACAGGATCGAGCGGGGCAGGATCGAGCGGGGCAGAGGGGCTGGCAGTTCAGCCTCGCCAGTGCAGCACGCAGACCAGCGTGAACAGCCGGCGCGCCGTGTCGAAATCGATTTCGATCTTGCCGGCCAGCCGGTCCATCAAGGTCTGTGAGCCCTCATTGTGCAGCCCGCGCCGGCCCATGTCGATCGCCTCGATCTGGCTGGGGGTCGAGGTGCGGATGGCGTCGTAATAGCTTTCGCAGATCATGTAATAGTCCTTGACGATGCGCCTGAGCGGCGTCAGCGACAGGATGTGGGTGACCACGGCAGCGCCGTCCTCGCGCGTCACTGCGAAGACCAGGCGGGATTCGGCCAGCGACAGTTTTAGCCGATAAGGCCCGGCGCCGTCGTCATTGACCGGCTGGAAGCTGTTTTCCTCGATCAAGTCGAAGATCGCCACCGCCCGCTCATGCTCGACATCGGGCGTCGAACGGCCGATCGATTCATCGAGTTCGACATCGATCAGCTTGGCATAGGTTCGATCGTAGTCCGACATGTCAGTCTACATGTTCAGCCGGATGGCGACGGAGCGTCCATGCGCGTCGAGGCCTTCCGCCTTGGCCAGCGCGATGGCCGCCGGCGCCAGCGCCCGCAACTGCTCCGGCCCGAGCTTCAGGATCGAGGTGCGCTTGATGAAATCGAGCACCGAAAGACCGGACGAGAAGCGCGCCGAGCGCGCCGTCGGCAGCACGTGGTTGGAGCCGCCGACATAGTCGCCGATGGCTTCCGGCGTGTGACGGCCGAGAAAGACGGCACCGGCATTGCGCATCCGCGCCAGGAAGGCTTCTGGCTCGTCGATGGCAAGCTCGACATGTTCGGCCGCGATGCGGTCGACCAGCGGCAGTGCTGCCTCGATTTGGGGAACAAGGATGACGGCGCCGAAGTCGCGCCAGCTCGCCGCCGCCGTCTCCCCGCGCGGCAGGCTCTGCAACTGGCGTTCGACCGCCTGTCCGACCGCCGCGCCGAAGGCGGGATCGTCGGTGATCAGGATCGACTGCGCCGACACGTCATGCTCGGCTTGGGCAAGCAGGTCGGCGGCGATCCAGTCCGGATTGTTGCTGCCGTCTGCCACGACAAGCACTTCCGAAGGCCCGGCGATCATGTCGATGCCGACCGTGCCGAACACCTGGCGCTTGGCCGCGGCGACATAGGCATTGCCGGGGCCGACGATCTTGGCGACCGGCTTTATCGTCTCGGTGCCATAGGCCAGCGCCGCGACCGCCTGGGCGCCGCCGACGCGGTAGATTTCGGATATGCCGGTCAGATCCGCCGCCACCAGCACCAGCGGATTGATGATGCCGTAGGGAGCCGGCACCGCCATGACGATACGCTCGACGCCGGCGACCTTGGCCGGCACGGCGCTCATCAGCACCGAGCTTGGATAGCTCGCCGTGCCGCCCGGCACATAGAGCCCGACCGCCTCGATCGCCGTCCAGCGCGAGCCGAGCTCGACGCCGGCAGCGTCCGTGTAGCGGTCGTCCTTCGGCCGCTGCCGCTCGTGATGGGAACGGATCCGGTCACGGGCGAATTTAAGCGCCTCGATCGTCTGCGGGTCGGCCGCATCATAGGCCTTGGCGATGTCCTGTTGCGACACGGCCATGCCGAGGCCTTTCAGATCGGCCTGCTCGAATTTCTGCGTATACTCGATGAGCGCCGCGTCGCCCTCGGCGCGCACCCGCGCGATGATCGCGCGCACCACGGCGTCGACGTCCGCCGAGACCTCCCGCTTGGTCAAAAGGAACGCGGCAAAACGCTGCTCGAAATCGGCATCGGACAGACGAAGGGTGATGGCCATATTGTGTACTCAGGCTCTGTGGAAGGGGCGCGACGTCGCCTCCCAGGCGCCGCCGATGTCAGCGAGCCGCGCCTCGATGCACTCGACATCGAGCATGATCGCGCCGCCGCCTGAAAAGATCAGCTCGACAATGCCGGCCGGCTTGTCGAGGGCGACGAAGCTGATCGCCAGCAGCGACAGCACCTCGTCCGGCTTGTCGCGGGCAATGCCGCTGGTTTTGGCGCCCAGCACACGGTCGAAATGCAGCACGCTTTGCCGCCGCTCATTGTGCTGGCGGAACAGGCCCGTTTTCGCCTCCCAGACGAAGCGGTTCATCGTCATCACGAAGCGCTTGGCCGCCGGCATGTATTCGAGGTCGCCGACCTTCAGCACGGCGTCCTGGACATGGGCCGAAACGATGCTCAGATCCTGATCGTCGAGCGCGACAAGCTTGAGAGCCATGCGGATTTCACACCTGAAGGTTGGTTTTCAGCCCTCTGTTAGAGCATGAACCCAAAAAGTGGAAACCGGTTTTTGGAAAACGTCGTGCTCCAGACAGGAATCCAGCCGGTTTTGGCGATCCGTGCAACCGCGCCAAGATCAAATACTGAAGCCCTGGAATCCCGATTGCCTAAGCCGAAATCCGCTCGATCACCGCGCCGCAGCCGGACAGCTTTTCTTCCAGCCGCTCGAAGCCGCGGTCGAGATGGTAGACCCGATTGACCGTGGTCTCGCCTTCGGCCGCCAGGCCGGCGATGACCAGCGACACCGAAGCGCGAAGATCGGTCGCCATGACCGGCGCGCCCTTCAGCTTCGAAACGCCGTCGACGATCGCCGTCTGGCCGGACAGTGTTATGTGGGCGCCGAGCCGGGCAAGCTCCTGCACGTGCATGAAGCGGTTTTCGAAGATCGTCTCAGTGA
>NZ_RZSX01000398.1:0-5538 GCF_004023105.1 Mesorhizobium sp. M5C.F.Ca.IN.020.32.2.1
GGGTGCTGGAGGATCGCCAGTCCGCCCACGGCTTTGATCGCCCGTAAGCCGGCCGTTCCGTCGGAGAGGGCCCCCGACAGGAGAACGCCGATGACCGTCGCGCCGTAACTCAGCGCAGCCGAGCGGAAAAGGGGGTCTATCGCCGGCCGGGCGAGGTTTTCGCGCGGCCCGCGCCGAAGCATCATGTGGTCGTCGTGAAGCAGAAGGTGGAAACCAGGCGGAGCGACATAGATGTTGGCCGCCTCGAATGTCGTCCCGTTCCTGGCCTTGTGGGTCGGCAGAGGTCCAATGCGATCGAGGATTTCGGGCAGATAGCTGGTCGGACCAACATGGAGGACCACGAAAACCGCCGCCGCCAAATCGGCCGGCAGGTCGCTGACGATGCGCTTCAACGCGTCAACACCCCCGGCTGACGCCCCGATCACGATAATTGAACGGTTGTTGAGGGGAGATTCCGCGGGCCGCTTCAGGTTTGTTTCTCCCTCAGGAGCTACACGGGGAAGGCGGATACTCTTTTCGATAGCCATGGCTGATTCCGGGCCAGCAATGTACCTGCTCAGTTCCTCGCCACCGGCGCACTTGGCCGACAGAACGGCTGACATGATAATGCATTGGCCGACCACTACGTTCCAGCGGTGGAAAAGGCGGTGCACCGTTTCCCGTGGCGCTCAGGCCGATAAGGCCTGGCTCGCCCCTTAGCCTTCTGATACCGATTTGACTTGGATCTGTGGGAGGTATCGGGGGATAGCTCAGCGTGAGCCGTGTACGCCACAGACATCGCATTTCAGGCGTTGCAGGTCCGACGAAAGCGCTCGCGCCAAGCCGAACATGACGAAGAAATCGGCTGCCCGGCCCCCTAACAAACAAACGAGGCAGGCTGTCAGATGTGCAGAACGCCACAAGACGCGGCTTGGCTTGGTTGCATGGAATCTCTTGGCTGACGGAACGCTCCGCCCGGCGGGCCGTTATGTGCGATGGCACATGAAGATGACATTCAAATGGTGAAGCGACACGTCCGGCTCGGCAGGAAGCATGTATCTGAGCAGCAAGACCGGATAGCTGAATTGGATCGCCTCGAATTGCCTTCGGAAACTGCACGCGATTTTCTTGAACTGCTGGAACAGATGCAGGAATTGCATAAAAAGCACTTGTCGCGTTTGCTGGCAAAGACATCGCCGAAGAACGCTGCCTAGCAACTAACGGCCCAAGGGGCTTTTCGTTTGACCCACAGATTTTGCAGGCTCCAAGAACGATTGCACGCTGGCCCAATTGGTCAGCATCGCGGTTGTATGGCGACAGGTCTTCACAGCTCGCTCGTCGCGCGGCGAAGATCGGCAATACGTTTTAATGGGCGACGGCGATGAAGGACGTGGCCCGGCTTGAATTCTTATGCATCAGCGAATCTCCTTGGTCTCCACCCTAAGCGGAGGGAAAGCCGCTTGACGACGCCTGTCTTGCAATATGCACGCTATCCCCATCACGAATTACGTTTCGTCACTGAAACCCAGCAGCGATGCGTGGCGGATGTGGCTGTGGTCGCCGCGCAGATGCTTGATCCGCAGCTTGACGCCAGGAGCGACCCACTGCGTCGCCGGCCGCTTCTTCATGGCCTCGGGCGGCGGCCCGACGTGTTCCTGGACGCGCTTCCACAACCGCTCCTTCATATCGCGACCTAGGGTGATGAAGGCCGAACCGACGTACTTCCCGGTACCAGGCTCTGCCAGTAGCGCGAAAGCGGCCTTGCCCGGCTCACGCTCGACGCCGAGCAGTTCGAATTCATCGACAGTCCAGCTCTTGGTCTTCAGCCAGTTCGTCGTCGGGCCGCTGCGATATTTGCTGTCGGCGCGCTTCGAGACGATCCCCTCGAGGCTGGCCTGGTCGGCGAGATAGAAGATCGCCTTGGCGTCGCCAGGCATGGCCTCGCTGAACTGGATCCGGCTGTTCGGCTTGATGATGCCAAAAAGAATTTCGCGGCGCGCCTTACAGCCGATGTCGCGCAGATCGTGACCGTTGAGGTGCAGGATATCGAAGGCGCCGAGAACCATGGCGTAGGGGTCGCTGTGGACGGCTTTCTGCAGCGCGCCGAAATCCGGCAGCCCGACCCCGTTGGTGACGACAGCCTCGCCGTCGATGATCGCGTTCTCGACCTCGAGCTCCCGCGCGGCTTCGACCACCCCTGTGTATTTGCTCGTCCAGTCCGCGCCGGTTTTGGTGAAGACGCGGATGTCCTCTGGGCTATTGATGACAATTTGAGAGCGGTAGCCATCGAGCTTGATTTCGTGAAGCCAGTCCTCGCCACCGGGCGGCTTGGCGACCAGCTTGGGCTCCATCGGCGGAATGAACTCGAGCCGGCGGGCGCCGGTACTTACAATTTTACGCACTTATTCGATTCTAGGCGACCGGCTTGCATTAGCCAGAGTGAACGGAACGTGATTCCGCAGTGGGCAGAACATTGCCCTGTATGCGGGCAGGGTTTCGACATGCGCGACCTCGGCCAGGTACTTCATCATGCAGAGCAGGAGCACCAACCTCTGCAGCCTGTGAATTGAAAGCCCGCGCCCCACGGAAGGGAAGGACGCGGGCTGATCGGAGGCAATCCGATCTCGCAGCTATTCGACGAGCAATTCGAACATTGCTGCAGTTTCCCAACATGCGTCTCAAGCATGTGTTCCAGAGGTAGGGCAAATTAGGCGGTTACAACGCCGGCTAGGCCGGCGCTCACCGACTCCGCCAAATTTTTTGGAACCGTTGCAAAAGTCACGCATTGCAACTGTAGCGGTCGATTCCTCAGGATGTAGCCGCGAAGACACTCCGCAAGCGAAAGCCCGCTGCCGGTCCCCTCTCGCAGCGGGCTTTTCGTTCGCGCTACTGGGGCGGCCTGCGGATCGCGCCGGAGACTAAAGGCGGCGCCTCTGCAGGCACGAAGTCTCGTCTCAAGTCTTGTTCCACAGTCTGTAGAAGTCCGCCGCGTGCCGGGTGGCTACTTAGTTGTTGCCTTCCCGGTTCCTCTTCGGTTTCGCTACCAGTGCAGCAGGGAGAGCAGTTTCAGCCTTAAGTCGTTGCTCTCGCAGCCGAGCCGTCTTTGCATCTCGTGCTGCGCGCTCAATGTCTGCCAGTGCCCGTGCGGCGTCCGACGTTCGCTCCTGTCTGTCGTGTGTTTCTTTCTGGGTGAATTTTTGCCTTTTCGTCATTGCTGGCCCCGATCTGACGCCGTGCAGTGTTGCCCCACCGAACGATTGTCGCCAGATCGGGTTCCACCCGGACAGCAAAAAGCCCGCCGCACCTTTTTTACGGGCTCTACTCCGGACAATTCATCGCGGGGGCCGCCCAGTTCTTCCTCCGCGCGAGGCCCGGACTGAAGAAGAGCCAGAAGCCGCAAGGAAAGTCGTGGCCACCGGAGCACTGTTGAGCAAAGCGGGCGCCGTTGTCCGTTAAGTTCGGCGAACTTCGTCAAAACGGTCCTGTTTGGAATTTCGATAGAGCACAAAGCCGCCGGCCAGCATTACCGCGCCCCAAACCAGGAAGGCGATGTCCCAAAAGATCCATAGATCGCGCGGAACGGTCTCATTTACGTGATGCAGTCCCAAGATCTGATGATTAACAACTCCTTCGATCAAATTGAAGAGACCGAATCCGATCAAGATCGTCGCGAAAAGCAGATTGGCCGACCACCAAAAGTGAGGCTTTCTTGCTGTATTCCACAGAACGACCAAGCCAAGCACAGTTAAGATATAAGTGGCGGCATGGAAGAATCCGTCCAACATCGTGTTCAGCTTCAGATTTTCAACAGAGTTGGGCGGATAGCCCGCGCTTGTCATCATGTGGTGCCATTGCAGAATTTGGTGGAGCACGATCCCGTCGAAAAAGCCGCCTAGGCCTAACCCTAGAAGGATACCGGCCGAAGCAGGAAATTTACGCTCTTTTCGGGGGCTGGTGGTCATTGGTGAGGCTCCGTGCCGTCGTCAAGCTAGACTGTCTGTTCCTAACGCGCGCCACAACGAGGTCCCCATTAGTAGGCGCCACACGGTACCGGAAGTGATTGCGGATGTGGTCATTGAAATAGCGGCCCTTGGCAAAGGCCGCTTTGAACGCGGCGAAGGTTTCCGGCGGCACGCAGTCAACGATCTAGGTGACGACGTGTTCCAGGTCCCTTCACGATTCATGCGAAGGCAAAGCCGCGGGCTTGGCAACCGCCGACGAGCCTATCAGGCAAAACAACAGCGCCAACACTAGGGCGAGCGCAAGCGCGCGGTGTAAGTATTCCCATAGACGCCGATGATAAATCAGACGCCGCATGCCCGCCAGCGCTTTAGTTAGCAACCGCTTAAAGCTCTCTGGACTCTCCTTTGCGGTGAAGGCATTCTCCCGTTGGGGAGAGCAGGCGTGGGGAAAGCCAACCGTTACCAAGGCGCCGATCAGGCTAACCGGTGGCGAAAGCGCATCGGAAGGAGGCCGCCACGGCGACTTCCGCGCCCTATTCTCGGGCTGCTATTCCTGAGCGTGGGTTTGCTCGCCATCGCAACTACTCAGTTCGTGGTCGAGCGCGCCGATGCGGTTCAAAGCACCATAACGAATTGGACGGAACCGCTGCCAGGTCCGATGCGGGGGCGTGCCTCTGTGATCGATGGCGACACCATCGAGATTGCGGGCCGGCGCATCCGCTTCAATGGGATCGACGCACCAGAGAGCCGACAGCACTGCGATGACGCGAAGGGCTTCGAATACCCCTGCGGGCGCCGGGCAGCCCATGCGCTAGACAAGTTCCTGGCCACCTCTCGGCCACTGCATTGCAGCTTCGTCGGCCGGGATCCTTATGGCCGCCTCGTCGGTTGTGTTTGACTTCCTTCCGCCACACCGGCCAAAACACATCGTAGCCAGCCCGCTTCAACTCATCGGACGCCTTGCGTTCCGACGACACCGAGGACTGGACCACATACCAAGGCTTGATTTGCGCGCGTCGGTTCATTTGTCGCCTTTCGCGTCATCGGCCCGCCAATAGAGCTTGTAGGGCTTCGGTTTCCTGTAGAGCTCGCCCCCTCGATACTCGTAGCGCCCGCCCTCTTCAGCGAGCCAGACGGCGTTCTCCCGACGATGCTTGCTCAGCGTGACGCCTGTCGGCCGGTATTCGACCAATAGCTCTACATATGGGTTTATCTTCTGCGGAGGATCGATCCTGTACCAACGAGCATCGCCGTGTAGAAAAAACCGATGTCGACCAAGCTCCGTCAGGTTGCTCATCCGCAGTTCGCAGATCATACCGTCCGGCATTGCTTCACCGATCGGCCGCCAGGGGTTTTCCCGTTCGAGCCTTTCCCGCTCCCGCCGCTCATCAATGGTCATGAAGGCTGCCCTTTCAAAGCCAGATAATCAGCCGGATCAATCTTCCGAACAGGCGACGCCGCGCCAAACGTGCCGAGCTGCCATTCCCGATGCTGGCGATTGCCATGCGGATCGAACTTTGCCGCGGCGATGTCGCGGACCCAGCGAGGAGCCTTCGCCGCGGCTTTGGCTTGCTTGCGCTCACGCTTGGTCTTCTTC
>NZ_RZSX01000399.1:0-5537 GCF_004023105.1 Mesorhizobium sp. M5C.F.Ca.IN.020.32.2.1
CTATATTTAGTGTTTGCAGGTAGGTTCGACGCTAGATAGTGTGAAGGTCCCCTCGATTGAGGGAGTCGCAAACAAGTTTCAGTTTTGAGGGACCGCAGGGTTCGTCGGCGCGTTGGACGACTACTTCGCAAGGAGTTCGGCCAGCAGGGCGGGCGGAGCCTGTGAAAGGGAGCCGGCCGTTTTCTAACGCTGGCAGACGGCGGACATGCGCGTTTCGGCAAGGGGGCAGAAATCCCCTGGGAAAAGCGCTATATATAGACAAGCAAGGGATAGGACCAATGCGCATCGAGCGTCGTTTCACCAAGCAAGGGCTAGCAGGTCAAGAAGGGGCGGCTTATGCGGAGATCGAATTCCGCAAGGCGCTTTCGGAGATCAAGAATCCGGATGGCTCGGTGGTGTTCCGCTTGGACAATATCGATGTGCCGGCGCAGTTCAGCCAGGTTGCCGCCGACATCCTGGCGCAGAAGTATTTCCGCAAGGCCGGCGTGCCGGCTCGGCTGAAGAAGGTCGAGGAGAATGACGTCCCTTCCTTCCTGTGGCGCTCCGTCGCCGACGAGGCCGAACTGGCAAAGCTGCCCGAGTCCGAGCGCTACGGCTCCGAGATCGACGCCCGCCAGGTCTTCGACCGCCTCGCCGGTACCTGGACCTATTGGGGCTGGAAGGGCGGCTATTTCAAGTCGGAGGAAGATGCGCGCGCCTTCCGCGACGAGCTCGCCTATATGCTGGCCACCCAGCGCGTCGCGCCGAACTCGCCGCAATGGTTCAACACCGGCCTGCACTGGGCCTACGGCATCGACGGCCCGAGCCAAGGCCACTTCTATGTCGACCCGTTCACCGGCAAGCTGACCAAGTCGAAATCTTCCTACGAGCATCCGCAGCCGCATGCCTGCTTCATCCAGGGCGTGCAGGACGATCTCGTCAACGAAGGCGGCATCATGGACCTGTGGGTGCGTGAAGCGCGCCTGTTCAAATACGGCTCCGGCACCGGCTCCAACTTCTCGTTCCTGCGCGGCGAAGGCGAAAAGCTGTCCGGCGGCGGCCGTTCGTCGGGCCTGATGAGCTTCCTGAAGATCGGCGACCGCGCGGCGGGCGCCATCAAGTCGGGCGGCACGACGCGCCGCGCCGCAAAGATGGTCATCGTCGACGCCGACCATCCCGATATCGAGGAGTTCATCGACTGGAAGGTCAATGAGGAGCAGAAGGTCGCCTCGCTGGTCACAGGCTCCAAAATCGTGAAGAAGCACCTCGAAGCGATCATGAAGGCCTGCATCAATTGCGAAGGCCAGGACGACGATTGCTTCGACCCGGCGATCAACACAGCGCTGAAGCGCGAGATCAAGGCGGCCAAGAAGGACGGGGTGCCGGAGAACTACATCTACCGCGTCATCCAGTTCGCCAAGCAGGGCTACACTTCGATGTCGTTCAAGACCTACGACACCGACTGGGATTCGGATGCCTACCTCACCGTTTCCGGCCAGAACTCCAACAATTCGGTCTCGCTGAAGGACGATTTCCTGCGCGCCGTAGAGCAGGACGGCGACTGGCACCTCACCGCTCGCAAGGACGGCAAGGTGCTGAAGACGCTGAAGGCCAGGGATCTGTGGGAAAAAATCGGCTATGCCGCCTGGGCGTCGGCCGATCCGGGCCTGCACTTCAATACGACCATGAACGACTGGCACACCTGCGCCGCGGCCGGTGCGATCCGGGCGTCCAACCCGTGCTCGGAATATATGTTCCTCGACGACACGGCCTGCAACCTCGCCTCGATCAACCTGCTGCCTTATCGCAACGCCGACGGCACCATCGACATATCCGCCTACGAGCACACGGTTCGGCTGTGGACCATGGTGCTGGAAATTTCCGTGATGATGGCGCAGTTCCCGTCGAAGGAGATCGCTAAGCTCTCCTACGAATACCGCACGCTCGGCCTCGGCTACGCCAATATCGGCGGCCTGCTGATGACCTCAGGCATTCCCTATGATTCCGACGAGGCCCGCGCCATCTGCGCAGCACTCACCGCTGTTATGACCGGCACGGCCTATGCCACCTCGGCCGAAATGGCCGCCGAGCTCGGCGCCTTCCCCGACTACGACCGCAATGCGCAGAACATGCTGCGCGTGATGCGCAACCACCGCCGCGCTGCCTATGGCGACAAAGACGGCTACGAGAAACTCGCAGTCAACCCGGTGCCGCTGGTCGCCTCCGACCTGAAGCAGCCGGAGCTTGCCGCCCATGCCAAGGCTGCCTGGGACCGCGCCATCGAGCTCGGCGAGGAGCATGGCTACCGCAATGCGCAGGCGACCGTAATCGCGCCGACCGGCACGATCGGCCTGGTGATGGATTGCGACACCACCGGCATCGAGCCCGACTTCGCGCTGGTCAAGTTCAAGAAGCTGGCCGGCGGCGGCTATTTCAAGATCATCAACCGCGCCGTTCCGGAAGCACTGCGTACGCTCGGCTATTCGGAAAGCCAGATCGCCGAGATCGAGGCCTATGCGGTCGGCCACGGCAATCTGAACCAGGCGCCAGCCGTCAACCCCGGCTCGCTCAAGGCCAAGGGTTTTACGGACGACAAGATCGCGGCACTCAATGCGGCATTGAAGTCGGCGTTCGACATCAAGTTCGTCTTCAACCAGTGGACGCTGGGTGCGGACTGGCTGAAGGAGACGTTTGGCTTCACCGACGAGCAGCTCAACGATTTCTCGTTCGAGATGCTACCGGCCCTTGGCTTCTCGAAGAAGGACATCGAGGCCGCCAACATCCATGTCTGCGGTGCGATGACGCTGGAAGGCGCGCCGTTCCTCAAGGCCGAACACCTGCCCGTGTTCGACTGCGCCAGCCCGTGCGGCAAGATCGGGAAGCGTTCGCTGTCGATCAACAGTCACATCCAGATGATGGCGGCGGCCCAGCCCTTCATCTCCGGCGCCATTTCCAAGACCATCAACATGCCGAACGACGCGACGGTGGAAGACGCCAAGGGCGCCTACATGCTGTCGTGGAAGCTGGCGCTGAAGGCCAACGCACTCTATCGCGACGGCTCGAAGCTCTCCCAGCCGCTGAACGCCTCGCTGCTTGCCGACGTCGAAGACGACGAGGACGAGGCGATCGAGCAGCTGATCGCGGCACCCGCCTCGCAGCGCGCCGTGCAGGTGACCGAAAAGATCGTTGAGCGCGTCGTCGAACGCCTCTACCGCGACCGCGAGAAACTGCCGAACCGCCGCAAGGGCTATACCCAGAAGGCGGTCGTCGGCGGCCACAAGGTCTATCTGCGCACAGGCGAATTCGACGACGGTCGCCTCGGCGAGATCTTCATCGACATGCACAAGGAAGGTGCCGCCTTCCGCGCGATGATGAACAACTTCGCCATCGCCATCTCGCTCGGCCTGCAGTATGGCGTTCCGCTCGAGGAATATGTCGAAGCCTTCACCTTCACCAAGTTCGAACCTGCCGGCATGGTGCAGGGCAACGACGCGATCAAGAACGCGACGTCGATCCTCGACTATGTGTTCCGCGAGCTTGCCGTGTCCTATCTTGCGCGCCACGACCTCGCCCATGTCGACCAGTCGGATTTCGACAAGACCGCGCTCGGGCGCGGCATCAACGAAGGCAAGGCGACGCCGTTCTCGAAGGGGCTGACCCGCGGCGCCTCGCCGGTCAAGCTGGTGTCGGGCATGGGTGCCGAGCCCAAGGGCTTTGGCGGTTCAAGTCCCTCTCCCGCTACCGTCCCCACTCGTTCGGCGCCGACGGCGTTCTCAGGCTCCAATGTGCTGGCGCTGAAGCCGGCCAGCGACGAAGCGATCGCCTACAAGCGCGATTATGAAGAGCGGGCCAGGGAACTGGTCGAGGACATCGTCTACGAAGAAGCAATCGACCCGACAGGGCTGTTCACCGATGATGCCGCGAAAGAAGCGGCCGAGGCCAAGGCGCTTGCCGCTACCCGGCGCCAGCAATCATTGATGCAGGGCTACACCGGCAACGAATGCTCCGAATGCCACAACTTCACGATGGTGCGGAACGGCACGTGCGAGAAGTGCGATACTTGTGGGGCGACGAGCGGATGTAGCTGAGAAGCACCAAAAGCTTCTGGTAAAATAAGCCCGCGCCTATATTATAGGTGCGGGCTTATTTTTGAGGGGAACACTATGGGGCTTACAAACGCGTACCTAGTTGCCAATGGGCGTGTTCAAGAATTTTTTAAAAGGATACAAGACGGGCAGGCACCGGACCAGTTCACCATTCAACTTCTCAAGGATTGGGGATTTGGATCGTCTAATGATCGTGCCTACATTCCGCTGTTAAAAGCTCTCGGATTCCTTTCACCCGACGGTAAGCCTACGTCGCGATATCACGCATATCGAGATCATTCGCGCTCGAAGCAAGTAATGGCTGAAGCTATCCGAGAAGCTTACTCAGATATATTTCTGATAAAGGAGAACCCTGGCACTGGCGACAAGACTGCCATCAATGGGAAATTTAAGAGCTATCACAACGCAAGCGACAACACCGCGTCGCTTATGACTAAAACTTTCTTGAGCTTGGCCGAATTAGCGGACTTCAAAGGCTCAACACAAATAAAGAGTTCCGTTGTGAATCATAAAGAGCCCGAGAAAGCGTCATTTGAATCTCCTCCCCTGCCCACCAATGGAACTCCAAAAGATCTAAGCCTTAACTACAATATTCAAGTCCACTTGCCGGCAACGAAGGACGTCGAGGTCTACAACGCAATATTCAAGTCAATCAAGGAGCACCTTATTGACCACTAACGATTTAAGAAATTTCCTTTTTCGCGGGCTAATGTTTGAGGCGGAAGCTGCAAATTTTCAAGCAGCTGGAATACAAGTTGGCGCCGAACAAACTGACGCTGAAGAGCGTCTCTTAGCGGAATCCCTGGCACCCTTTGGGATACAAACCAGAAACCGCGCGCTTGAGATGGCAAGGCTCTATGCCGTCCTGTTCTGCTTTGAAAATGAAATTCGCGCGTACATTCGGGATACTTTGTCCGAAAAGGAGGGAGTTGATTGGGAGTCAAAATTGCCTCCTAAAATTATCGCGCATGCTGAAAGTCGGCGCGACACGGCCATCAAAGACTCTTGGCTGGAAGGCGAGAAAACTGACCTTCTCGGATTCGTCGAGTTCGGGCACTTAGCTCAAATAATAATAAACAAATGGGACAACTTTCCCGTTATCCCCTCCCAACATTGGTTGAAGCAGAGGATGGATGAGATGGAAAAGGTAAGAAATTTTATTGCACACAATCGTATGCTGCTTCCCAGCGAATTTGCCCGTTTGTACATGTACGTAAACGACTGGAACCGGGTGATAGGTCTATAGAGTTCTCAGAGAAATAGCGGTCACATTCCCCTCTGTTAACATCACGTTGCTAGACTAAGACTAGCTTCTCCGCGCAAGGAAAGGGTCACCCCTACTCCGCGTCGGTCGCCATTTGCCCTCCGCCGACCAGTTGCGAAACAGCCGCAGCGAAGATGCTGCGGCTGTTGGTCGGGTTGCTCGTCAGGGAAGAAGTCGCGGCTGAAGCG
>NZ_RZSX01000039.1:0-15492 GCF_004023105.1 Mesorhizobium sp. M5C.F.Ca.IN.020.32.2.1
GTGTTCGGCCCGAATTTCGGCGGCGCGACCGTCGCCACCAACGTCCGGGCCGGCTACACCACCGAATGCCCGAACGTCGGCGCGCTGCTCAAGAACATGGTGTTCTCGCTCAAGATGGAAAACGAGATCATGGGTGCGATCCTCAATGATGGCGCCGACCCGAAGGCCGCGGCTACCGAATGGCTCAAGGCCAATCCGGACGCGATTACCCCATGGCTCGCCGGTGTGACGACCTTCGACGGCGGCGACGCCGCGGCCGCCGTGAAAACTGCGCTGGGTTCGTAGCAGATTTACACCCTCCCCCTTGCGGGGAGGGTCGGCGCGGCACGCGCCGCGGTGGGGGTGGTGCAGAACGGAGCATAACCGTGACCACCCCACTCCGCTGCGCGGTTCGACCCACTCCGCCAGGGGGAGGGCGAAGTAGAATGAGGGGACATTTGCCATGGATCCGGTTTCGCAACTGATTTCGAGCTTCAAGATCCCGATCGGGCGGTGGGGCAAGACCTTCTTCGACTTTCTGACCACCAATTTCGAATGGTTTTTCGACAGTATCGCCGACGGGCTCACCGTCGTTCTCGACGGGTTGGTCGATCTTTTGCTGCTCGTCCCGCCGGTTCTCCTGGTTGCCGCCGTAGCCGGGCTTGCCTGGTACCTGCAGAAATCATGGAAGCTGGCGCTTGCCGTCGCGCTCGGCCTCCTCTTCATCGTCAACCAGGATCTCTGGCAGGAAACCGTCGAGACGCTGGTGTTGGTCGTGGCCGCCGCTGCGGCCTCCATGGCCATCGGCGTGCCGATCGGCATCTGGGCGGCGCATAACGAGCGTGGCTACCGCTATCTCCAGCCAATCCTCGACCTGATGCAGACTATGCCGACCTTCGTCTACCTGATCCCGGTGCTCATTCTCTTCGGCCTCGGCATCGCTCCCGGCCTCATCGTTACCGTCATCTTCGCCGCTCCCGCGCCGATCCGCCTGACCCATCTCGGCATCACCTCGGTGCCGAAACCGATGATCGAGGCCGGCGAGGCCTTCGGCGCGACAAAACGCCAGCTCTTGTGGAAAGTAGAGCTGCCGGCGGCGCTGCCGACCATCATGGCGGGGCTGACGCAGTGCATCATGCTCTGCCTCTCCATGGTCGTGATCGCTGCGCTCATCGGCGCCAACGGCCTTGGCAAGCCGGTGGTGCGCGCGCTGAACTCGGTCAACATCCCGCTCGGGCTCGAGGCCGGCCTCGCCATCGTCGTGCTCGCCATCATCCTCGACCGCATCAGCCGCATCGGCACGGGAGCCGCCAA
Source organism: Mesorhizobium sp. M5C.F.Ca.IN.020.32.2.1 (assembly GCF_004023105.1). Lineage (NCBI taxonomy): Bacteria > Pseudomonadati > Pseudomonadota > Alphaproteobacteria > Hyphomicrobiales > Phyllobacteriaceae > Mesorhizobium > Mesorhizobium sp. M5C.F.Ca.IN.020.32.2.1. The sequence goes on from NZ_RZSX01000039.1 coordinate 1,294, forward strand.
ATGAGCGCCGCGGTCGATTTCAAGAATGTCGACATCGTCTTCGGCGCGGCGCGCAAGGAAGCGCTGGCGCTCGTAGACAGCGGCGCGACGCGTCAGGAAATCCTGGAGAAGACCGGCGCCGTGCTCGGCTGCGCCGGCGCCAATTTGACCGTCAACGAGGGCGAGATTTCCGTCCTGATGGGCCTCTCCGGCTCCGGCAAATCGACGCTGCTCCGCGCCGTCAACTTGCTCAACGTGCCGGCGCGCGGCAATGTCATGGTCAAGGACGGCGACCGCATGGTCGATGTCGCGGCCTGCGACGCCGCCACGCTGCGCCACATCCGACAGACGCGGGTCGCCATGGTGTTCCAGCAGTTCGGCCTTCTGCCTTGGCGCACCGTCGCTGAAAATGTCGGCTTCGGCCTCGAGCTGTCCGGCGTGCCCGACGTCGAGCGCAAGGCGCGCGTCGAGCGCCAGTTGAAGCTCGTCGGCCTCGACCAGTGGGCGTCGAAATACGCCCACGAACTTTCCGGCGGCATGCAGCAGCGCGTCGGGCTGGCGCGTGCGTTTGCCACCGAAGCGCCGATCCTGCTGATGGACGAGCCGTTCTCGGCGCTCGACCCGCTGATCCGGACCAAGCTGCAGGACGAGTTGCTGCAGCTTCAGGCAGAACTGAAAAAGACCATCATCTTCGTCAGCCACGACCTCGAGGAGGCGCTGAAGATCGGCAGCCACATCACCATCATGGAAGGCGGGCGCATCGTGCAGACCGGCGCGCCGGAAGACATCGTGCTGCGCCCCGCCAACGACTATGTCCGCGACTTCATCGCCAATGTGAATCCGCTCTCGGTGCTGACCGCCTGGAACGTGATGCGCGACCGCCGCGACCTCGAGCACGGCGAGGACGGCTGGGTGTGGCTCGACCGCCGCAAGACGACGCGTTTCAAGATCGACGAGCACGGGCTGGTGGCGGCGGCCGAGCGCGACGGCAAGCCGGCGTTCTGGGTGTCCTGCGCCGATGTCGAGGCCCAGCCGGAGGAGACGGCGCAGGTGTTCTGGGCCAATCCCGGCACCTCGCTGAAGACCGTGATGCTGGCCATGCACCGCTCGCAGACCGCACCCGTGGCGCTGTTCGACGACCAGTCGCGCTTCGTCGGCGCCATCGGCATCAGGGACGTGCTGTCGGCGGTGTTGAGAAGGTAAGCTTTCTCATCGGAGGGAGGTCGACCCTAAGCCGCCAGCGGCAATCTCAGACTTGTGAACGGCGCGCCCGCCGGAAAGGCGGTTTGTGCGCGGCTCAAATGGACGCCCGCTTTTGCCTATGCCAGAATAAACGCAAAGTTTCTTGCGCGCAGTTGCCGGTTCCGATGCCTGAGATCGTCACCAAACCCCGCACCAAAACGAAGCCGCAAATCGAACGGCCGAAGCTCTACAAGGTCATCCTTCTCAATGACGATTTCACGCCGCGCGAGTTCGTGGTGACGGTGCTCAAGGGCGAATTCAAGCTGAGCGAAGACCAGGCGCGGCGGGTGATGATCACCGCGCACCAGCGCGGCATCTGCGTCGTCGCCGTCTTCACCAGGGACGTCGCCGAGACCAAGGCGATGCGGGCGACCGATGCCGGCAAGGCCAAGGGCTACCCGCTGATGTTCACGACGGAACCGGAGGAGTAGTGCCGTTTTCTCCTTCTCCCCTGTGGGAGCGGGTGGCCGAGCGCAGCTCGGTCGGATGAGGGGTGTTCCAGCTTGGCGTCGACGGCATCCCGTCCAGCACCCCTCAACCGTCTTGGCGCTGCGCTAATCCACATTCTCCCACAAGAGGAGAAGGATAAACCGCTGCGCTACCGCCCCTCGCGGTACCACATCGAGCCTAATGCCAGAAGCAGCAGGCCGAGGCCGAGGAACCCGCCGAACAGCGGCACGCGCGAGACGGCCTTCAGCACGCTGTCGTCGGTGGTGCGCAGGCCGATCCAGTCGTTGCCGGCGGCCGCGCCCGTGGAGCGGACCGGGACGACCGACGGCAGCGTCACGCCGCCGGTGAGGTTGCCAAGGGCCGACGATTGCGCCAGCCGGCGCACACTGCCGCCGGTGGCCTCGGCCGGCGCTTTCAGCCGGTTCTCGGTGGAGACGACGTCGGTGAATTCCGGTGCGTTGACCGGGCCGACATGGGCAAGCGCCTTCAGGTCGCCATTGCCGACCTGGTAGAGGCCGATCTCGCTGGTTTCGATGCTGCCCAGGAAGACGCCGGGTTCGGCTCTCTCTAGCTTGACGGTCATCGCCTTGCCGGACGGGGTGATGATCTGCGCCGGGCCGGGATCGTCGCTCATCGTCTGGCGGCGGATTTCCAGCATCATGCCGCGGCCGTCGGCGGTCAGCCGCTCCTCCTCGAGTTCAGGCTCCTTCATCAGCCAGTGGGCGATGCGGCGATAGAGCTGGACATGCGGGCCGCCGCCCTCGAAGCCGCGCGCCCATAACCAGCCCTGGTCGGACAGAAACATGCCGACGCGGCCTTCGCCCTTGCGGTCGAGCAGGAGCAGCGGACGGTTGTCGGCGCCCTTCATCACCGCCTCGCCCTCGGGGTTCTCGACGCCGATGGTGCGGAACCAGCGGCTCCAGTGCGGCGGCTCGGTGGCGGAACCGTCGAGCCCGCGCGTCACCGGATGGCGCTGGCCGAGCTCGGTGAGGCGCGGATAGAAGGCCTTGTCGACGACTTCTCCGGTCGGCATCGCCGGCAGCGCCGACATCAAAGGCGTGCGGGCGATGGAACTTTCGCCGGCATATTCGGGCCCTGCCGCGATCAGCAGGGCGCCGCCCTTTTCGACATATTCGGCGATATAGTCGTAATAGAGGATCGGCAGCACGTCGCGGTGCTGATAGCGGTCGAAGATGATCAGGTCGAAATCCTTGATCTTCTCGACGAACAGCTCGCGCGTCGGGAAGGCGATCAGCGACAATTCGTTGATCGGCGTGCCGTCCTGCTTTTCCGGCGGCCGCAGAATGGTGAAGTGGACCAGATCGACCGAGGCGTCGGATTTCAGAAGGTTGCGCCAGGTGCGCTCACCGGCATGCGGTTCGCCGGAGACCAGCAGCACGCGCAAATTCTCGCGGATGCCGTCGATCAGCGCGATAGCGCGGTTGTTGGTGTCGGTGAGTTCGTCGGGCTCGGGATCGATAGCGAGTTCGACGATGTTGCGGCCGGCGCCGGGAATGGTCACCTGCAGCGGCATGGCCTGGCCGATGGTGGCGCGCTCGACCGAAACCTGCTCGCCATTGACCGACACGCGCACGTCGACCGAGCCGGCCTCATTGTTGGTGCCGATGACGCGATAGGTCATTTCGAGCGGCTTGCCGACCAGACCGAAGCGCGGCGCATTCTCGAAGCGGATGCGGCGATCCTTTTCCTGGTCGTTGCCGGTGATCAGCGCGTGCAGCGGGGCGTTGAAGTTGGGTGTGCCGGCGGGGGCGTCATGCACCTCGCCATCGGTGATCATGATGGCGCCGCCGATGCGCGAAGGCGGCACGTCGCGGAAAGCGCCTTCAAGCGCGCCGAAAAGCCGCGTTTCGGTGCGCTCCTCGGCGGCTTCCGACTTGCCGGCCTCGACGACGCGGACGTCGAACTGCTTGAAGCGGCCAAGGCGCTGCTGAAGCCCGGCCAGCGCCTCGTCGGTCTGCTTGGTGCGCTCGCCAATGTCCTGGCTCTGGCTGCGGTCGACAACGACGGCCACGACGCTTTTCAGCGCCTCGCGCTCTTCGTCGAGGAACACCGGGTTGAGCAGGGCCGCACCCAGCGCGAGCAGGCCGGCGAGACGGAAGACCGCGCCGCGCTGGCGAAACCACAGGCCGACCAATGCCAGCAGCAACAGCGGCGCCAGCACCAAGCCAAGCAGCGGCCAGGAGATGAGCGGTTCGAAGGCGAGCGACCAGTTCATGGCTTACTGCCCCAGCCGTTCGAGCAGCACCGGCACGTGCACCTGATCGGATTTATAGTTGCCGGTCAGCATGTACATCATGATGTTGACGCCGGCGCGTAGCGCATAAATGCGCTGCATCGGGTCTGACGGCACGGTCGGCAAAAGCGGGTCGCCATTCTCGTCGACCGCCCAGGCGCCGGCGAAATCATTGGCGGTGATCATGATCGGCGAGACGCCGTCGCCCGTGCGCACCGGGCGGTTCTCGGTGTTGGTGGCTTCGAGCGACGCCGCGACCCAGAGCGGGCCGCCGGCGAAACGTCCGGGAAACTCAGGCAGGATATAGAAGGATTTCGTCAGTACATGATCCGACGGCACCGGTTCCAGCGGCGGCACGTTGAGATTGCCGAGGATGTCGCGCAGCCGCTCGGTCGCCGGACTAGCCGAGTCCGCGCCGATGCCGGTGGCGAACTGGTCGCGCGTGTCGAACAGCACCGTGCCGCCCTGCTGCATATAGGCGTCGACGCGGCCGATCGCGGCCTGGCTCGGCATCGGTGCGGCAGGGTCGATCGGCCAGTAAATCAGGGGATAGAAGGACAGCTGGTCCTTCGAGATATCGACGCTCGCCGGCGCCCCCGGCTCGAGCGCGGTCTTCTCGATCAGGAAGCGGGTCAGGCCCTCCAGCCCGGCTTGGCTGATCGAATCGACGCTCCGTTCGCCGGTCTGCACATAGGCGATCCGGGTCTTCGAAATGTCCTCGATCGCCCGCTCGTCGCCGGGTTTGGAATCGTCGGCGCGGACGATGTCGGTGTGGCCGACCAGCGCGCCGAGCGCAATCAGCAGAGCGGCTGTGGTTGCAGCAGCCGTGCCGGCGCGGCGCGGCCGGCGCGAGAACAGGCCGGCCATCCAGAACACGGCCAGCGTGTCGAGCACCATCAACAAAAGGGCTGTCGCCACCAGCGGGCCCTTCAAATTGTGCGATTCGTCGAAGGCGTACTGGATGGTGGTGACCGGCACGGTGATCTGAGGACGGACCAGCGGTGCAAATCTGCTTTCAGCATTGAGCAGATTGTGGGCGAGGACGCCGGTTTCGGAGCCGTAGAGACCAGGCGGGTTCTCGAACGTCACCGGCAGCGGGCCGGCGCCCGGCACCAGCGGCCGTGCATCCGGCGTCGGCGGCACCAGCGTGCCGTCGGCTGATATCATGCGGTATGGCGCCAGCGAGGTGGCGGCGGCTTCGGCATTGGCGACCGCTGCACCCTGATTGCGTGACAGTTGCACGATGCGGCGCAGCATCTCGACGAAGCTGCCGGAGATCGGCAGGTTCGACCAGGTCGCCTCCGGCGTGACATGGAACAGGACGAGCGTGCCCTTGCCCTTCTTCATCCCGGTCACCAGCGGTGTGCCGTCGGCAAGCGTGGCCCAGGTGCGCTCGACGATGTCGGGCGTCGGCTCGGCCAGCACCTGCCTAGTGACGGTGACTTCGGCGGGCGGAGCGAGGTCGGAGAAGGGACCGGTCTTCGGGAAGTCGGTGACCGGCTGCGGCGTCGTCCATGACAGCGCGCCGCCGAGCGAACGCTCGCCGGTACGCAGCCTGACCGGCAGCAGGTCGTCGTCATTGCCGGCGGCCACCAGCCGCGAGCCGGCGAACCGCACCAGCGTGCCGCCATTGTCGACCCAGTCGACCAGCCTCTGCCGCACCTGCTCCGGAATGGTACCCACATCGGCCATGACAATCATCGCCGGCTTCTGGTCGAGGAGCTGCGGGATGGCGTCGGCAAGGTCGGCGCTCGACGGCTCAGTCAGATCGGCGAAGGGCTGCAGCGCGCGGCGGATGTAGTACAGCGGCGACAAAAGCGGCTGCGCCTGGTCGGCTTCGGCCTGCGACAGCAGTCCGACGCGACGGCGCTTGGAATTCTCATCGAGCACGCGGACGGCGCCGGCCTGCCGCTGGCCGTCGAGCGCAATCGAGGCGAAGTCGTTGCGCAGTTCGAACGGCACCGCCATCGTGCCGGTGGCGGTGGCTTCGCCCGGCGAGAAGGTCAGCGTGGCGTCGGCGATGCGGCGGCCCTTGTCGTCGAAGGCGCCGGCGGTCACCTGAGCCGGGGTCGGATCGCCCGGCGCGCGGATGGCGGTCAGCTCGAAGCCGTCCACCTGGTTGTCGGCGCCGGTCAGGCCGATCAAGCTAGGCCGGTCGGAGGCGGCCCAGACGACACGGGCGGCGTTCTTCGACAAAAGCGTGTTGAAGGCGGCCTCGTCGCCTTCCGCCGCCAGACCGTCGGCGAGCACCGCGACACTGGCGCCCGGCAAGGTCTCCAGGGTTGCCGCGACGCGGGCGTAGACAGCAGGGCGGTCGGTCGGGATCGGCCGCGGCTTTGCCGCGCGCAGCCGGTCGAGCGCGGTGGCGGCATCGAAGGGACCGATCTCGGCGTTCGGCTTCTCGGCGGTGAAGGCGATGATGACGGGCACGTCGTTGGAGCTGGCATCGGTGATCAGCCGTTCGGCAGTGGCGACGCGCTGGCCCCAGTCGGCGGCACTTGCCCAGTCATTGTCGATGACCAGCGCAAGAGCGGCACCCTCGGCCGGCAGTCTTTCACGCGGGTTGAAGACGGGTTCGGCCAGCGCCGTAACGATAAGAGCCGCCATCAGCAGCCTGAGCAGCGTCAGCCACCACGGGCTCTGTTGCGGCGTCTCCTCGCGCTTCAGCACCCGGGCCAGGATCTTCAGCGGCGGGAAGACCTCAGTCTGCGGTTTGGGCGGGGTGAACCGCAAAAGCCACCAGATCACCGGCAGTGCCAGAAGGCCCCACAGCACCATCGGCGCCCCGAAGGAGAGCGGCAACCAACTCATGCGCGGATCCTCCCGGCTGAGCTGCCATCGACGGTCATCGCCATGTGGACACGCACCAGCGCATCGGAGGCGAGACGGTCGGTGTGGTTGACGGTGAAGCTCCAGCCGAGCCGCTTGCACCAGTCGGTCAGCTCCTGGCGGCGGGCGATGTAAAGCAGTCGGTAATCATCGCCCAGCGTTTCGGCGCGGCCGGCGGTCAGCTTGTCGCCGGTTTCGGGATCGGTGAACTCGGTGCGGCCGGCATAGGGGAATCTCTCCTCGGCGGGGTCGGCGACCTCGATCAGATGGGCACGCACGCCGTGGCGGGCGAGCACGTCGAGCCAGGCGATGGTGTCCTCGACCGGATCGAGGAAGTCGCTAACGATGACGATGTCGCAGAAGCGGCGGATGGCGGACAGGTCGGGCTTTGCCGGCAATTCGCCGGCATGGGTGAGTTGTGCTGCGATGCGCTCGGCGCCGTTGCGGGCGGTGAACGGATCGGTCAGTCCGGGCCAGGCGATGCGTTCGCCGCTGCGCGACAGAAGCTCTGCCATGGCCAGCGCCAGCACCAGCGCGCGGGATTCCTTCGAGACGGTGGCGCCGGTCGATTTGTAGAGCATGGAAGGCGAGGGGTCTGCCCACAGCCACACCGTATGGGCGGCCTCCCATTCGCGGTCGCGCACATAGACGTGGTCGTCGCGGGCCGAGCGGCGCCAGTCGACGCGCGAAGAATCGCCTTCTACATAGGGCCGGAACTGCCAGAAATTCTCGCCGATGCCCCGCTTGCGGCGGCCGTGCCAGCCGGCGATCACGGTGTTGACGATGCGGCGTGCTTCGACCAGCAGGTCCGGCACCAGCGACGCCCGCAACCGACCGCGGGCGAGCGCGTCACGCGTCGCCGCCGGTGCCTGGGCCTCGCCTATACGCGCCATCAGATGCCTTTTGCCAGTTTCGCCACCAGGTCGCGCACGGTCGTGCCCTCGGCACGGGCGGCAAAGGTCAGCGCCATGCGGTGCTGCAGCACAGGCTCGGCCAGCGCTCTGACATCGTCGATCGACGGCGCCAGCCGTCCGTCATAGAGCGCGCGGGCGCGGGCGCACAGTGTCAACGCCTGACTGGCGCGCGGGCCTGGCCCCCAGGCGACGTGCTTGTCGGTCTCGGCATTGCCCTGGCCGGGGCGCGCCGAGCGCACCAGTTGGAGGATCGCCTCGACGACGCTTTCCGGCACCGGCATGCGGCGAATGAGGGTCTGGATCTCTTTCAGCCGCGCCGGCTGCAGTACGTTCTGCGCCTTGGCGTCCTCGATGCCTGTGGTTTCCAGAAGAATGCGGCGCTCCGCCTCGATTTCCGGATAGAGGATGTCGACCTGCATGAGGAAGCGGTCAAGCTGTGCCTCGGGCAGCGGATAGGTGCCTTCCTGCTCCAACGGGTTCTGCGTCGCCAGTACGTGGAAGGGCGCCGGCAGGTCGTGGCGGACACCGGCAATGGTGACGTGGTATTCCTGCATCGACTGCAGCAGCGCCGACTGGGTGCGCGGTGAGGCGCGGTTGATCTCGTCGGCCATCAGCAGCTGCGCGAAGATCGGCCCGGAGATGAAGCGGAAGGAACGCTTGCCGAATTCGTCCTGCTCCATCACCTCGGAGCCGAGAATGTCGGACGGCATCAGGTCAGGCGTGAACTGGATGCGGCGGGAATCGAGGCCGAGCACGATGCCCAGCGTCTCGACCAGCTTGGTCTTCGCGAGGCCGGGCACGCCGACCAGCAACGCATGGCCGCCGGCGAGCAGCGCCACAAGCGTGCGTTCGACGACGCTTTCCTGGCCGAAGATGACGCGGCCGACGCCATCGCGAACCCTGGAAATGTCGGCCAGCGCCGTCTCGGCCTGGGCGATCATGTCCTTTTCGCTGATCGGGCTTTCCTTGATCATCACGCTCATGCAGCATCGATCCTACTCGTTGGAGATACCGGCTTGCACCTTCGACGCTGCAGAGTGCCGCGATTCGGCCTCGCATGGCGCCTGTCTTTGAACTTAAATCACTGGCTTAGGCTGACAAGCGGAACAACAGTGACTATTTCGTGACCATGACAGAACGCGCCGACGATCGTGAAGAGAGCCTGACGGCCGCCACCGAGGCGTGCGGACTGGAGGCACTGATCTCGCGTGCCGCCCGCGCGGGCAAGGGGCCGGCGCCGGTTGAGCGCTGGAATCCGGCCTTTTGCGGCGATCTCGACATGGAGATCAGAGAGGACGGCACCTGGTTCTACCAGGGCACGCCGATCGGCCGTATGCCGTTGGTGCAGCTGTTTTCCTCCGTGCTGCGCAAGGACGAAGACGGCAAGACCTATCTTGTAACACCGGTGGAAAGGGTCGGCATCCGCGTCGTCGACGCGCCCTTCATCGCCGTCGAGATGGACGTTTCCGGCACCGGCGATGGCCAAGTCATCACTTTCCGCACCAATGTCGGCGACGTGGTCGAGGCCGGACCGGACCATCCGCTACGCTTCGTCGATGAAGACGCGACCGGTGGCCTGAAACCCTATGTGCTGGTGCGCGGACGGCTGGAAGCGCTGGTGGCGCGGCCGGTCATGTACGAACTGGTCGAGCATGGCGAAGAGATCGATGTCGGTGGCAGAAGGATGTTTGCCGTCCGCTCGAAGGGCGCGGTCTATCCGATAATGCCCGCGGAAAAACTGCAGCGGCTGAGTGCGTGATCGGCAGCGTATGGTGGACCAGGTGACGCTATGGACCAAGTGACGCGGGGGCCGTTTTCGGCCGAGGATTTTCGCGCCCGCGTCGCGGCGCAGCCGCTGGCGCATGCCGCCGACGATTATGGCGACCATCGCTTCAACCCCGGCCATCCGCGTTTGAAGCTCGCAAAGGCGCTGCGCGATGCCGCCGTGCTGATCCCGGTGGTCGATCACGGTCGCGATGCCACGGTTCTGCTGACCAAACGGGCGGAAAAGCTGCGAAACCATTCGGGGCAGGTGGCCTTTCCGGGCGGCACGATCGATCCAACCGATCCGAGCCCGGAGGCGGCGGCATTGCGCGAGACATTCGAGGAGATCGGGCTCGGCCAGGACCGGGTCGAGATCATCGGCCGCATGCCTGATTACGTCTCCGGCAGCGGCTACCGCATCGCCCCGGTGCTGGGAATAGTGCGGCCGGATTTTTCACTGACGCTGAATTCCGAGGAGGTCGACGCCGCCTTCGAAGTGCCGCTGCGCTTCCTTATGGACCCGGCCAACCACGGCCGCGAAAGCCGCATGTGGAACGACCTCGAATGGGTCTTTTACGAGATGCCCTATGACGGACAACGCATCTGGGGCGTCACCGCCGGCATCATCCGCACGCTCTATGAAAGGCTCTATACGTGAGCGGCCGGGTGTCGCTCGCGGGCAAAGCCGACTGGCTCGGCGAAAAGCACCTGCAGCGCCTGCTGGCGGCGCTGGCGAATGGCGGCGAGGAGGCGCGTGTCGCCGGCGGCGCGGTGCGCAATGCGCTCATCGGCCAGCCGGTCGCCGACGTCGATATTGCCACCACGACCGTGCCTGATGAAACCATCCGCCGCGCCGAGGCGGCGGGCTTCAAGGCCGTGCCGACCGGCATCGAGCACGGCACCATCACGATTGTCGCCGGCGGGAAGCCGTTCGAGGTGACTACGCTGCGCGCCGACATCGAGACCGACGGACGGAGGGCCAAGGTGTCGTTCGGACGCGACTGGAAGGCCGACGCGGAACGGCGCGATTTCACCATCAACGCGCTCTATGCCGAGGCCGACGGGACGATCGTTGACCTGGTCGGCGGCGTCGCCGACATCGAGGCGCGCCGGCTGCGTTTCATCGGCGATCCGGAGGCGCGCATCCGCGAGGATTATCTACGCATCCTGCGCTTTTTCCGCTTCTTCGCCTGGTATGGCGACGGCCGGCCGGATGCCGAAGGGCTGAAGGCCTGCGCCCGGCTCAAGGAGGGGCTTGGCCAACTCTCGGTCGAGCGCGTCTGGTCCGAGCTGAAGAAGCTGCTGTCGGCCCCCGATCCATCGCGCGCCTTGCTGTGGATGCGCCAGGCCAGCGTGCTCACCAGCGTTCTGCCGGAGACCGAGAAATGGGGCATCGATGCGATCCATGCGCTGACCAGGGCCGAGAAGGATCTAGGCTGGACGCCGGACCCGCTGCTCAGGCTGGAAGCGATCGTGCCGCCGGACGCCGCGCGGCTGAAGACGCTCGCCGAGCGGCTGAGATTCTCCGTCAGCGATGCCGGCCGTCTCAGGCAGTGGGCGCTGACAGCGCCTGTCGAGCCGAAGACGACCGAAGCGGAACTCGCAAAACGGCTCTATCGTGGCGATCATCAGGGCCTTGTCGATCGCTTGCGGCTGTCGCTCGCTTCCGCTCGAGGCCGCGCCGTCGAGGACAATGACGCGCTGCTAGAAGCCGGCGGCTTCTCGCGCCTGCTCGCCTTCGCCGGAAAATGGAAAAAGCCTGACTTTCCGCTCAAGGGCGCCGATCTGACGACGCTTGGCGCGTCGCCCGGACCGAAACTCGGCGCAACCTTGAAAAACCTCGAAAACGAGTGGGTCGAGTCCGGCTTTGCGCTGGATCGCGGCGCACTTCTCGAGCGCGCCGCAGAAGCACTCGAAAGTTAGAAAACGTTTGGAAACTCTACTCTGGCGGCCATCTGATGGCGTTTTCCGCGCTTTCGGTACTCACGGACCCAAATGTCCGCTGCGCTCCGGTTCTCGAAACCACCACCATATGACTCGCCCGAGCGAATTTCGAAACAGTCTCTTAGGCATAGTTAGGCCGCGTCGCGGGGCTTTTCGATGCGCGAACGGATGGCTTCGATCATCGTCTCGCGGATGATCGTCTCGCCATGCGTCTCACGCATGTGCTCGACCGCACGACGCATGATCTCGGCTTCCTCGTCGGCGCGCGTATGCCAGTCACAACCCGGAACGAGCGAGCCGCAGTGGAATTCCTTCATCGGATTCTCCCTTTTTCCTCCTCGGAGCGCCGCATCTGCTCTGACACGGAAGCTCCACACGTTGATCGACGCATGATCCCTGGCGAACCGGAATCGGCATTCGGGTCATGCGCTGACCGAGCCAGCATAACACGATCGAATGGTTTTGGTTGCGTTAGAGCGCCGCGCGTCCGGTAGACGCGTAAAGGACGCTCCAACGTTTTGTCATCTGCGCATGATCCTTCCGAAAACCGGAAGCAGTTTTCGGGGTCATGCGCGAGAAACCGAAAGGGCGGAGCAGCGCTGCTCCGCCCTCTTACGCTACCCCGGAGGCAAGACCCCGTCTTGCTCCAGCGAGCAGGCGATCACTTCACGATCCTGACTGCCTCGGCAATTTTGTGCTTGCCGCTCATGTCCCACGAAACGCGGACCTTTTCGCCGGCCTTCAGGCCAGGGTTCTTGAAGGCCTTGGGCAGCGTAAAGGCAGATCCGTCATCCAGAACAAGGCTCATGGTTGTTCCATCATAAGTTTTGACCGTGCCCGTGGTGTGCTTGACCGCTGCGAAGGCAGCGCCACCAGAGGCAAGAACGGCAGCAGCCGCAACCGACATAATAAGCTTGCGCATGGCATGCTCTCCTGGAAAATGAGGGCACCATTTGGAAAGGTGCCCCACTCAATCATGGGCCGTCCGGTCGCGTCGGGTCGCGGTTCTAGGGGAGGAGGAACCGCCGGCGTTTCCCGGCCCGGAACGAAAAATAGTCTTGCTTTTTCAATTGGATATTAGACGAAAAAGATATTCTGCGCGCCACATTCGCCGCCAAAATCAAACGATTTGGACCTGATTGCGGCTCACGTCCAACTCACCGAGATTTTACGGCCATTTCACTTCCGGCGGCAGGCTGGACAGGATCGAGGCCACGTTGCCGCCGGTCCTCAGTCCGAAGATAGTGCCGCGATCGTGAAGCAAGTTGAATTCGACATAGCGGCCGCGGCGAATGAGCTGTTCTTCACGGTCGCCGTCGGTCCAGTTGTCGTTGAAATTGGCCCGCACCAGATGTCCGTAGACGACGAGAAAAGATCGCCCGACATCCTGGACGAAGTTGAAATCGGCGTTCCAGCCGCCTTTGTCCTCACTCGAATGCAGCCAATCGAAGAAGATGCCGCCGGTGCCGCGCGGTTCGTCGCGGTGCGGCAGATAGAAATACTCGTCGCACCAGGCCTTGAATTTTGCGTGGTCGGCGACGCCAGCGTGCTTCTCGCAGGCGAATCGCATGGCCCTGTGGAAGGCAACCGTGTCCGGGTCGTCCTGGGTGCGGCGACGGTCGAGCACCGGCGTCAGGTCGGCGCCGCCGCCGAACCACTGGCGCGAGGTGACGACCATACGCGTGTTCATGTGCACCGCCGGCACGTTGGGGTTCCACGGATGGGCGATCAGCGAAATGCCACTCGCCCAGAAGCCCGGGTCTTCCTCGGCGCCCGGCATCTGCTTCCTGAACTCCGGCGAGAACTCGCCATAGACGGTGGAGGTGTGGACGCCGACCTTCTCGAAAACGCGGCCACGCATCATCGACATGGTGCCGCCGCCGCCCTTGCCGGCGTCGCGCTCCCACGGCGTCCTTTCGAAGCGGCCGGGCGACCATGAGGCCTGCGGCCCCTGCAGGTCCTGCTCGATCTGCTCGAAGGCGGCGCAAATGCGCTCGCGCAACGTCTCGAACCACAGCCGCGCCTTCATCTTCTTCTGTTCGATGTCGGCCGGCAGCCCCGCCGGTATTTCGGGTCGTTGCAAATGCTGTCTCCGGCTGTGGGGCGCGTACCCCGACAAATGACTCGTCTTTTCCGGCCGCGATCCCTAATCTCTTAGGTGCAAGGGTCAAGTGTGAATGGAGTTCTTTCGTGCGCACCCCGGCAAGACCGCCGCTGGATGGCCTGAAGAAGAGGCTCGACCGTTCGCGCGCCAATCGCGAGCGCATGCCACGCGACGGGTTCCTGCGCGAGACCTTCGTCCTGCCGCGCTCCGATGCGCGGCTTAAGGCGAAGGAGTGGTTCGAGCGCTTTCCCAAGCAGGCCTACTGGACCGAGATCGAAAGCTGGTTCGAGCGGCCGGGCGACGTCATCGAGTTCACCATCAGGCGATTGCCGGCGGCAGATTAACGAGCGACCAACAACCGCCTTGCTCCTGGGCCTTGGGCGCTCAATCGGTCTTCCTTGTTCCGCAGCGGGCACTTGTCGATCGACATGCAGCCGCAGCCGATGCAGTCGGTCAGCCCGTCGCGCAGCTTCTTCAGCTGGGCAATCTTCTGATCGAGCTGGTCGCGCCAGGCCGTTGAAAGCAGGTTCCAGTCCTCGCGCGTCGGTGTGCGGCCCTCAGGCAGCGATTCAAGTGCAGCACCGATCTCGGCCAGCGAGATGCCGACCTCCTGCGCGATCCTGATGATCGCCACACGCCTCAGCACGTCGCGACCGTAGCGCCGCTGGTTGCCTGATGTGCGGTGGCTGCGGACCAGTCCGCGCGCCTCGTAGAAATGC
>NZ_RZSX01000003.1:0-25203 GCF_004023105.1 Mesorhizobium sp. M5C.F.Ca.IN.020.32.2.1
GTGTTGAGCTTTGAGTCCTATCTGTTCCCGTTGATCGATTCATGTCTGCCGCGAACCTCGCATGTTGATCGCTGGATCCAAGGCAGAATATCCCAAAATGGGATAATCCGAAACAGGGATTAGTCGCTGAGCCGGTCTCTACCTGACCGGTTCACCTAATGCCCAAATCTCTTCGATCTCCCCGCCACCAGCGGTTTCTGGCCCAGTTGATCTCACTGCGCAAGGTCAAAGGGCTGACGCAGGCGCAGGTGGCTGAGAAGCTTGGTCGTCCGCAATCCTTCGTGGCGAAATATGAGGGTGGAGAGTGGCGTCTCGATGTCATTGAGTTTCTCGACGTAACTGCGGCCCTCGCTGATCCGTGTGAGATTCTGTTGAGCCTGCGGACGTAGTGGGCGCCCGCGCCCATCACCGCGCGTCCCGGGTGCCGGTGGGTCGATCCCCGCTTTTCTTGGCTCAGGGCGTCTCGGCCATTCCGCTGCGCCTCCTAGCGCGTCGTTAGACTCTCGCAATTCTCTCTGTTGTGCCTTTCCCAGCAGGTGGCGCCGCATCCTTCTAGGCCCGCCGCGGCGTCCCGCAACCCTTAGCTAGCTGTGAGCTTTCAGTAGGTTGTCCATCCGGTCCTTCGGATGCGGTGCGGCTCAGACGGCGGGCCCGTTCCTGTCATGACTCGCCGCCGCACCGCTTCCTGGCGCAGCCATTGGCGAGCGGAGGACAAAACGATGAGACAGCGAAGCGCTGGGCCATCCGCGCCGACTGGAAGTCCTCGCGATCATCTTCGAGCGCATTCGCGCTGTGGTGATGCGTCGATGCATGGTGGTTACGCGACTTCGTTGCTTGAAGCGAAGCGACCGCACCGCCCATTTCGTCAACTGGCGAACAAATCCTTGTAGCCGCTCGTCACCACCCAGTTTGCACGGTCGAGATGACTGCGAAGAACGTTCCGTGCGCGCTCCGGTTCGCGTGCCGGATCAATGCCGAGGATCACATGGGCCATTTCCTCTTCAGTGGCGTTGTCGGCTGAGGCGTCCAGGAGCCTCATATAGGTTGTAAAGTGGTCCTTGTCGTAGGCTGTAATGCGGTCCGACCAGGGGACCTCGTCGGCAAACGGCGTGTTCGATTTGGGCTGTAACATCGCTAATTCTATCTCCGGCCAATGGACCCGCGAAGCCCTCTGCCTGCTAAATGTGGATTACATATTATAGTTGATAAACTCAAGCCGCCTGATCCGCTGGCTTGCGTGCATGGATATGCGCAAGTTGGTCGGACGGAATGTGCAGAGGATCAGGCAAAGGAAGCGTCTGACGCAGGAGCAGCTTGCGGAGATTTCCGGGTTCAGTCAGCAGTACATCAGCGGCTTGGAGAAAGGCCGAAGAAATCCGACAATTATCACGATCTATGAACTGGCATTGGCCCTCGGCGTCAGCCACATGGATCTGGTTCGGCCCGACAAACAGGCCTGATGCACCTGCCCTCCAAGTACCTGGCGGCCGGACGGCGCGCGCCGGGTGCTCGTGAACCCAATCCGCTTTTCTTAGGGCCCCCCGGCAGCCCCTGCCATTTGGCTCGCCTGGCACGGGCGCACCCTATTGGACAGTCGGCCGCTGCGGTTTTTGTCAGCCTTTCCTGGGGCGTGGGGGTTGGTCGGCATCCCCTTTTAGGCCCGCCGCGGCCTCCCGCAACCTTCGCTCTCGCTTCAGGTCCTTCTCTTCGTTACGGTCCTTCGGATGCGGTCCGCCGCTTTCAGCGGGCCTAATCGCTTTCTGCCGCCCACCCACGGGGACAGGCACGCGAGACTGGTATGGAGCGTTGCGGTTAGCGCGCGAACAGCAAAGGAACTGAAAAAACAGGCAACTGTCGCAGCATGGCTGAACCAGCCATCGTGTCGGCATCTAGGAGCCGCGTGTTCGCCTTACGCTGACACGAAGCTCAGACATGACGTCCGGGAGACGATGCTGGCAAATGGTCTGGCTGAAGCATTCCACCCATAATACCAAAGCCCGTCCCGATCCAAAGCGCTTCTAAGCACTCCATCTCAGGCGCAAGGCCGGTTGGCCAGTGCACCTTCTTGGTCCGCCAGAAGAGAACCCCGCCCGAGAATAGCTTCATGAGGTCTTGCCCTGCAGTGTCGACCGTAAAAAGGGCGCGCGAGGCGCCCTTCACTTTAAACCGGCAGTCGGGAAGCAGACTTCACTCTGATATTCAAAAGCGGTAGGTGACACCTGCGCCTATCAGCCAGGGATCGAGCTCCGCCTTCCCCGTCAGCTTCGCGCCGGCCACCGTGACGTCGAAGTCCGGCTTCAGGAAAAGCTTCTTCACGTCGAAGTTGACGCCCCAGTGCTCGTCCACCATGTAGTCGAAACCGACCTGCAGCGCCGTGCCGAACGTATTCTTCACCTTGAGAGCGTCGGCGCTGCCGGTGTCCTGGTTATAGAAAACCGTGTAGTTCACGCCGGCGCCGACATAGGGCTTGAACGCGCCGAAATCGGTAAAATGGTACCGCAACGTGAGCGTCGGCGGCAGCAGCCAAACTTTGCCGATGCTGCCCAACCCACCGATCGTCCCTTGGCCCGCGATGTTGGCATAGGTGGTACCGAGTATGAGTTCGGCGGCGATGTTGTCGGTGAAGAAATACGAGATATCGAGTTCCGGCGTCACCGTGTTCGAATAGGAAAGACCGGAGCCGGGAAGCGTATCAACGTAGCCCAGATCTTTCGTAACGACGCCCAACCCCCGCAGGCGGACCTGCCAAGGGCTTGGCGCTTCGGTGACCGAGGCTCCCGTCTCCGCCAGGACGGTCTCTGCTTGCGCAGGCTCCGCGGCGACGGCCTGCTGTCCCACGATGATCAGGGCCACCGCCGCTGCTATTGCCCGCGCTACGCCCATTCGCGTTCTCGCCATGATATTCACTCCTTGATGTTCAGAAAGGATGCACTGCACTATTTCGTCTCCTGCTCGAATGAATTGTTGATGGAGCTCAAACGCTCCTCTTCGTTGCAACGCGTTCCGCCATCTCCGGAAGGTGATCGTTGAAGCCGATTGCGCTGCGGAGAAAATTGGTGCCTAGACTGATGAATGCGGCTTGCTCCCGATTGTCCTTGCCGTAGCCGTGCCCGCCTGCGCTGGCCTCGTAGAAGTAAGCGGGATAGCCAAGAGCCTGCAGTTTTGCGGCCATCTTGCGCGCATGGCCCGGATGGACGCGGTCGTCGCGTTTCGTGGTGGCGATCAGGATAGGCGGATAGGGCTGTCCCGGCGCCGCGGCGTGATAGGCGGAGATTTCCTTCAGGAAAGCCCAATCGTGAGCCTTGTCCGGATCGCCATATTCGTCGATCCAGCTCGCGCCCGCCAAGAGCTTGGTGTAGCGACGCATGTCGATAAGCGGAACTGTGCAGAACAGAGCCCCGAAATGCTCAGGATAGCGGGTCAGCATGTTTGCGATCAGCAGGCCGCCATTTGAGCCGCCCTCAGCGGCAATCCGCCTCGGCAGGGTGATGCCCCTTCGCACGAGGTCGGCGGCAACGGCGGCGAAATCGTCATGGGCGAGACGCTTGCCCTCCCTGCGCCCGGCATCGTGCCAGCGGGTGCCGAACTCGCCGCCGCCGCGGATGTTCGCCTCCACACACGTGCCGCCGCGCTCGAGCCACAGCTTGCCCAGCGGGGAGTTGTAGTAGGGCAGGAGTGATGTGCCGAACCCGCCATAAGCGGAAAGGTGAACCGGAGCATCTCCGTTCCCGTTCGCCGGACCAACCTGCGTGTAGGGGATCAGCTCATGATCGATAGAGACTGCCTCGTGGCGCGTGACCACCAGTCCGGATGCATCGAAATTCTCCGGGCTGCGCTTCAGGATTGCTGAAGCGCTGAGAGACGGCGCGGCATTGAGATCGAATAGCAAGAGCTGCGGCGGCGTGATCGGATCCTGAGCACAGACCAGGACCTCTCCATTGGTCTCGTGAACTGCCGCATCGAATGACCAGACGTGGACAGTCCCTTCGGCGGGCAGGGTGTCCAGGACTCGGCGCGTCCATTCCTGGTGGCCGGGAGTGAACATCTCGAAACGCGGTACGAGATTGACGAGGTAAGAGATAATGAGCTTCTCGTCATTCCA
The DNA here is from genome assembly GCF_004023105.1 of Mesorhizobium sp. M5C.F.Ca.IN.020.32.2.1. Classification (NCBI taxonomy): domain Bacteria; kingdom Pseudomonadati; phylum Pseudomonadota; class Alphaproteobacteria; order Hyphomicrobiales; family Phyllobacteriaceae; genus Mesorhizobium; species Mesorhizobium sp. M5C.F.Ca.IN.020.32.2.1. The sequence continues at coordinate 4,103 of NZ_RZSX01000003.1, forward strand.
GAAGAATGACTGCAGAGAGCGCCTTTCCCCTGGTTGAAACAGGGTCTCAAAACGGCGTCCGCCTGCGAGGAAAGAGGAAAGCGAGATGACGATCAGCGCGTCGGCGGGATGGCTGGTGCCTCCCACCGTCCAGGGCTTGCGCGGCCTTACCGCCAGCCAGTCGCCGAAGACCCGCCACGACGCGTCGCGAGGAAGATCGATCTGCGTCCTCGGCCCGCTCCTGTCGCCGATCCAACTGATCTTCTCGTAGAAGGCCCGTTTCTCAATGAACCAAAGGCGCTCGCTGCGGCCGGTGCGGTCCGAATGACCAGACACCTCGAGGCTCTCGAACCCGGCCTCGAAGATTACCGGCGTGGTGAGGGGATCCGCGTCACGCTTCCACAGTCGCACGGTGCGCGCATAGCCGGAGCGGGTGGCCATGCCATTACCAAGCGCACTGGAAAGCAGAAGCGTGTCAGGGTCCAGCCAACTAACGTAGCCTTTGGCCTCGGGGAGATTGAAACCGTCGGCGACAAAGCTCAGAGAGATCAGGTCGAATTCGCGATGCACGACCGCGTCGCTGCCGCCGCGCGACAGGCGCAGAACGGCTCTTTCCCGTCTCTCCGGCTCGACGGACGCGCCGTCCCAGATCCAATCCTCTCCGTCGCTAGCCGCGAGAGCATCTAGATCGAGCAGTAGCTCCCATTGGGGATCCGCCTTCATGTAGGCGGCAAGGGTGGTCCGGCGCCACAGTCCGCGTGGATTTCCGGCATCTCGCCAATAATTGTAGAGGTACTGACCACGGCGCGCGATCAGGGGAAGGTTGTCGCGATTGTCGAAAATGGCTGTCAGAGCCGCCCGGTCGCGCTCGAACTGCGTTCCACCGAAGTGCTTCAGGGTCTTTGCCGACTGGCCGGCGGCCCAGGCAAGTGCCCGCTCGCCCTCTACATCTTCAAGCCAGAGATAGGGATCGTCGTCGGGAGCATCCAGCGTTGGACGGACATCAAATGCGTTCATGTCCGGACAGCCTTCAGAAAGAAGGGATAGAGGCTTCCGTCGGCTCGGGAACGCTCAGTGTTGGTAGCGGCGCCCACATGTTCGAAAAGCGTGATCATTGATGAGTTCTTCCAGTCGGTGCGGCATCGCAGGGCTTTTGCGCATAGGATCGCAACCGTCGTGCCAACTGGGAAAATCGTTTCGGAACAATGCGATCGCTCTGGAAGCGTTGTGTCACATGTCCGACATCGTCGAGAATCCGACAACGAGTGCTCCTCCTAATCACCGGATCAACCTCCGGCGCCAGTCGGTGACACCGTGCAGAACTCGAGCAGTGAAGCTCATTGGTGAACTTGGTTGACGCCCAACATCTTCGCTCTGGAGCGCTTCACGCACACGGATTCATGGCAGACACCATGAGGCGATCGATGCGGTTAACGACCAAGCTGGCTGCGCCTGTGGGTTTCAGCCGCCAGCTGGAAGCAGCGGAGTTCTGAGGAGATGCGACGAGCGCCCCCAAAGCTCGCGAAGCGCATTGAATACGTGAGCACTGTCAGATACGGATCGGCGGGATCTTCCCCTTCTTGCGTCGGGCTGGAAGTCGGTGCCTGCGCGCCTGCCAGCAGGGTCTGCATGCTCCGAAGAAAGAGGAGTTTAGGCCCGCGATCCTGACTCGCCACACCGACGTAGAGGCGGGCTGGCTCTCGTGTCGATGGCACAGTCCTGGCGAAGAAGCTGTCGGTACGGTGGATGCCGGGTGGCGGAAATACGGCCGTCTCCGAACGATCGAACAAGGCTGCGATCTGTTTCTCCGCCCTTCGGACGGTCGCGGTCGAAGCGACGATTTTGGACGAATGAGTCCATGAAGACCCGGCCGCGACGACAGCAGGTCGATCGCTGTTTCGTAGAGTGCGGCCACCGTTCCAAGCGGGCCAGAGATCAGGTGCAGTTCGTCCTGGATGACAAGATCCGGCGGATCGAGCCGATGCCCGTTTCCGAAGGGGCGACCTTCGCCTGGCTCATACGCGCCGAAGAACCCCTTGTCCGGATCATACCGGTCTACGTGTCCAAAGAATGCGCCGCTCTTGCCAATCCATGGAAGGGAGGCAAATTTGTCCACCGTGGCGATGAGAAATGCGGGAAGACGGCGGTAAATTGGCTCGTCCACCACGAGCACCGGCAGGTGTCGATCCCGCGTGAAGTCGCATTCGGCGTTCTCGCATTTGAGCACTAGATTCTGCGGAGCCGTCCTGTTGGGCGTGAAGTGGAAGCTCTCTGGCTTGAAGGGCTCACCACACCACGGACATGCCTTCAGTGGCACCGGGGATTTCGTCTTAGGGCTGCGCTGGTACCGCTTCAGCCAGGTCGTCACGGCGTCCTTGTCGGAAGAATTTCGCGGCTGGATTGTTCGGTGAGGCTGCGCCGCCTACCCAGAGTCCAATCTCGATCGGCCATTCGCCAAGCGTCTTCCGGCCATTGTCATCATGGGTCCGCAGGAATTCGAGCGCGCAGACGAGACCAGCGGCGTGAGCAGGCGTAACGTGTAGCGCATGATGACGCTGATGCCCGCACCCAGCACGCCAGATCCGCGGAGCCGCCTCAGCACAATCGCATAGGCGGCAAGTCCAAGATACGCTCTTGCCGCCGCCGGTCGGAAAAAAAAGCAGGTCGACGATCTCGCGCTCACCACTGTTTCGGTCGGTCACGCCAACGAGATTGAGGAGGACGAAGGCTAGCTGGAACGGCCGCCATGTTGGCGGGTCTACATCGCCCGGCAGCTTCTTCTGGATCACTGCCTCGCGCCGGCGGTTGGCCATCGCCATCGCCGTATTCATCAGGCCGAATGCTTCACGCGCCACCGTATCACGCTTAAGGAGATCTATCCCATCGCGAATCCTGCTGCCGGCGGTGTCAACGTTTTCCAGAAGCGCCTGGCCCGTCTTTAGCCGTCTCGGCGCAAGCCCTGGCATCATTCCTTCCTGACCCCGCCGCCACTCGGCGTAAAGTTCAGGCAGTGAATCCAAGGCTGCACTGACCGCTTCGGCTCCGGAAACGGCAGCCCGAGCGAGAGCCTCCATGCCGAACTCGACGCCATCGCTCCTTGCCGGGACGACACGCTCCACCTCCTGCTGCGGAAGGAAATCGGTCCAAACACGCGTCACGGGGAGCGGATCGTTCGTCGCGTCACGCCGTTCTTGCCAGCCTGCAGATGTGTTGCGACCAACGGCATATTCGCGGACATCGCGATAATGGAGATCGCCCAGCCTAAGTTCGAAATCATCGGACTGGTAGGTGGACAGGTCGCTGCGCGGATAAAATCCATCCGCACATTCGAGCTCGATCCGGGTCTGGAACGCGTAGGCCACGTCCTTGTACGGAGCCTTTGTGCTCCGTCGACGGTTTACCAAGAAGACGGTGATGACGCGCAGACGCTCTTCAGCCCCTTCCGGAGTCTTTTGACGGAGCACACGGTGTGAACGGCGACTTCGATGCCGCCGCCCGGCCTGTGAGGCGCAGCGCTTTCCGGCAGCGGGATCCCGGACTGGTTCCGAGTGACGTCGAGGACGATCGCGGCTTCGCCGGAAACCCGAACCCAACGGAGGTTCTCGGGCTTTTCTGGCTTTGGCTTGCCCTTTCCCGACACTTCGGGAATGAGGAGCGCATCGGGCAATGGGGGCTCCGTCTTATAGTTCCCCCATGTTGCGCGCAGCGTGACTTGACTCACCGTTTCCGGAAGAACCACCGTCAACCCTATCGACGACGGAAGAAACCTGTCCCGCGGTGGTTGGTCAGTCGAATCCTTCTCATCGACCTCCTCCTCGACAGCGGAGTCCAGCGTCTCACTGGCGAGAAGGTCGTCGGCGGTTTCTTCGATGGTTTCCTCGCCGTCAGGTATCACAGGCGCAACACCGTCGTAGGCGGGAACGATAAAGCCCCCGACGTACCAGCGATGGCTTCTTGGTCAGGACTTCGCGTGCGAGATCCTGATCAAGGTCAGGATTCGGGCCGACTAGGTCGGATATATCGCGATTTGGACCAGCGAAGCCCCAGTGAGGATCGTGGCTGGCCGTTGATCGGAAACGAATCGGAGGCACCTTCAGGTAACGCACGATGAAGTTCACCATTTCCCTTTCTGATGCAGCTCGTCACACTATTACGCTTGCCACACTGGAAGCCTATGTTCTCGGAGATGGTCGTCCGCGCCGAACAAAGCTGGAAACGCTGGGGTATCTTTGGGGCTTCAGTCGCGAGGACTCGAAAGGAACGACCCATTTCCATGTCGATCTTATGAGTCTCAGCATTTCAGCCAAGCGATCACGGAACAGCGTGAAGCCCAACGATCAGGCTGTCCGCCTGAAGAGCGAACTGATGGATCGATGGGCACCACACTTGACGCTCATCGGTGATTTCCACAGTCATCCCTATGAAAATCTTGCCGAGGTACGGATCATTAGTGGATTCGAGTTTTCGGATGCTGACGAAGCATCATTTCTAGACGACGACTTCCTGTGGGAGCGGGCTAACGACCAGCCAATCATGCTGGCAATGACAATCTGCAAGCTGGCGCGGGTCCATGAAAAGCATGCCGCTGAGACCATACGCTCGAACATTGCGCGTTTCGACGTGGGTGAATTTCGGTTCTGGTTGAATGCTGCTGTTGGATTCCTAGACGCCTCCGGGTCCAGACGCTGCACTGGGAATCGTCCTTCAAACGTGGAACTCAGAATTGATTCTCGCTTCTACAATCACTCGAGAGACAGGCTCGTCGTTGCTACCGTGCATTGATTTCCTCGCCTTCTCCCATGGGAGCTTAAGTTTCGTGCGGAAAAACGATTATCAAGAACTCGCCGACGTAAGTCCGGAAATTGGCACGTACAGGCAGGCCTTACGGCTGGAATGATAATGACACCTAGAGCTCATCTTATGACTTGCGAGTCGGTTTCCGATGTAACTACGCGAAATATCAATCGTCACAGCTATGTCCCTGTGGTTCATGACGGTGGTTTCGGGGGACTATTCTTTGCAGAACGCTTCTTCGACGCGACACCGCCGAGTGGAAAAATCTCTGAGCGTGTTTCCGCTCCAGAAGAGACGTTGGTTGGAGCCGACGCAAGCATTCTAGACTTCATCCGAGACGCCGACCAAAGGCCGTGTCGGCTAGGGCCGTCCTCGTCAAGGCAAATTTGATGCAAGAAGGGATCGCCCATCCGGGTGTGCGGAGAGCGTGATTGCATTTTGGTTGTGCTATATCGCCTGCTTTCCTGCCGTATGAGGTTCTGCCCGGGTTCATGCTTCGGTCCGTGGTCGGCGCGGCGGCCGCCAACATGATGCTTGTCCAATATGGTTCCGATGCGCCCATCTCATTGGCGTGCTCGCCCGGCGGGGCGGCATCAGTCCAGACCGCGGCGTCATCGGGACCACGTCCCGGGTCGGGGACCTCGCAGGTCTGCGCTCAGGCAGACTTCAACACGGAGATTAGCTCATGCATGGATCGGCTCTGGCGCTCCTTCCCAGCGGAAGTTTCCTCCGTCCAGCCACATCCGATGCAGGATCACACCGATCCGACGCGCCAAGGCCACCATGGCCCGCTTGGTGCCGCGCCGTTTCGCGACCCGCGAGGCCCATGTCCGCAACCACGACCCACGGCCCCGGTTCATCATGACGGTTGCGGCCTGGCATAAGGCGTGGCGTAAATGGGCGTCACCGGCTTTGGTGATACCGCCTGTCACGTCGCGCTCGCCGGACTGCTGCCGTGAAGGGGTGAGGCCGACCCACGGGCCGACTTTCTTCGACGACGAGAACCGAGCCGGATCATCCACGGCCGACTTGAAGGTCAATGCGACCACCGCGCCAACGGCCGGCATGGTCATCAGCAAGCGGCAGGTCGGGTCGTCCTGTGCTAGGCTGCGCACATGCCGCTCCAGTCGCGCCAGTTCATGGCGGAGGGTGGCACGGGCGCGAAGCATCGGCTCGGTTGCCGCCACCAGCGTAGTGTTGCTGGCAACCAGTTCCTGAATGCGAGCATCAAACCGTCCTTTGGAGATTGCGCCGACTTTCAAGCCGAAGTTCCGCAATAACCCGCGCAAGGACATTTCCAGAGCGATCACGCCCTGCTGGATGGATTTGCGCGCCCCGAGGAGTGCGCGGATCTCCTGGGCAGACACCGACTTGCAATGGACTGGCCGGAACCAGCCCAAATGTAGCAGCCGGGCAATACCTTCAGCATCGCGCCGGTCTGTCTTGATCGGCATGGCTTTCAGAGCACCCTTCACTTGCCGGGTTTCCATCAGAACCACTTCCAGGCCGGCTTCGGTCAGCCCACGGTGCAGCCATCGCGACAACGGCCCGGCTTCCATCCCGATCATCGCAATTTCGCCCTGTTGCTCCAGCGCGAATTGCGTCAGCGCCGCGGGATCGCTGCCGACCTCAGCCTCCTTCACGATCTTGCCGTGCTCGCTGACAATGCAGACCGCAGTCTTGGCGAGTGAGACATCCAACCCAATGAACAGTTTCATCCCGTAATCCTCCTGTCAGAATCAGATACGGGAGCGTCGGCGGCAACCGGTCAGCATGCAAACGGTAACGGGCAGCGCACGACGCAGGCCCCGTTACAGCATCTCATTGATCCAGAAGATGAACGCTGCAGCGAAGGCGATTGCTGACAAGAATGTGTGCGCGCATCGGTCGTATCGAGTGTGGATGCGTCGCCAGTCCTTGGTCGGTCTGCCGGGGCACCGAGTTATAATGGAGATAATCTTCTTTTGTATCTATGTCGATGATGATATCCGTCATGCCTGCCAAAATGAGTCGGCGCTGGGCACAGCGTGACGACCCTATTCTGGCGGGCCGAGGCGGCTGCCCCAGCACCTAGCAGCGAGAAAACACACGCAAGGAGAACTCCATTGCCTTCTTCAGAGACCAGAGCGCAGACACTCGGCCCTAGCATGATTTGGCGGAACTGGGTGAGCAATCAGGTTTGTCGGGTGAAGCATTTCGAAATGCCAAGTTCGGACGATGACGTCTGCAGAACGATCAAGACAGCAGCTTCAACCAATCTGCGCGTCCGCGTAGTGGGTACGGGGCACTCTTATACGCCGATTGTCCCCACGGACGGAGTTCTAATCTCCGCGGAGCGTCTAACAGGGATCGAAAATATCGACCCAACCAACGGCAGCGTAACCCTCCGCGGCGGAACGCGGATTTGTGACGTTGGCCTTGAACTGCGTTCTGCTGGTTGGGCATTGCCCAACCAGGGCGATATCGATCTGCAGACGATGAGCGGGGCCGTATCGACGGGTACGCATGGCAGCGGCGATAGTTTGCAATGCTTAGCGGGCCCGATAATTGGAATGCGGATAGCGATGGGCGATGGATCCATCGCCAATTTCGATGCTTCGCAAGACATCGATGTCCTCAACGCTGCGAAAGTTTGTCTCGGAATGCTTGGCGTGGTGCTTTCCGTCACGATGAAGCTTGTTCCTGCTTTTGATCTTCATGACAAAATATGGCGTGAGGATTTTGAAGAATGCATGAATCATTTGGATCAGCTATGTCAGGAAAACCGGAGCCTCCGCGTGTTCTGGTGCCCGACCGAACACTCGGCATCGTTATACAGCCTGCCCGACACGTCTGGCATTGGTCGTACGCGCAGTAAAGCTGATGTCTGCGAAATCAGAACGCTGAACGTCACAACTCAGCCGTCAGCAGCTGTCGAAGCACAGGCCGGCGAGAGAATAGGGCCCAGCTATCGGATATTTCCGGGTTCAATTCCGATGCCGAACCATAACGAATGCGAATACTCGGTGCCCTACGAGGACGGTCCGGCGGTATTGCGTGAAATACGCAAGCTGATCCAGACGAAGCATCCGTCGCAGATATTCCCGGTTGAGTATAGAACCGTGGCGGCTGACGATATTTGGTTGAGTCCATACTTTGAGCGGAAGACCGCAATGATATCGGTGTCCGGCGCAGCAGGAGAGGACTACTGGGATTTCATCCGCGATTGCGAGACAATCTTTTCCTGGGTAAAAGGTCGTCCGCACTGGGGCAAACTTCACAGCCTGGGCCGGTCCGAGATCGAAGCCTTGTACCCAAGATACGGGGATTTTATTTCTCAAAGGGCTCGCTTCGACCCGGACGGTCGCTTCCTGAACGACTACCTGCGCGAACGTTTCGGCTAAAAGCTTTTATCTATGGTGGCTTCTGCGGTTCGCTGCATAGCCGCCTGGAACTTGCTGCCATCTTTAGCGATCATGTTGGCGAGGATGTCGATGATCAAATATTGTCCAGCGACCCTGGAGAATGCTCCTCGCGTGATGGGCGTGTCTGTTGAGGATGCTCCCAGTACAGCGTCCGCGTTGGCAGCGATCGGACTGCGTATATGACAGGTGATTGCGATGGTAAATGCGCCAGCCGCCTTGGCCGCCATAAGTGAGTTGATTGTATCCTTGCTCGAGCCAGATTCCGAAATTGCCAGTGCGACTTGCTTCGGCCCGAGATTCACTGCACTCATGACGGCGAGATGTGGGTCGTCCAGCACGCGCGACACCAGTCCGAATCGAACAAACAAGTAATGCGCGTATCGGGCCACATTCGCAGAGCCGCCGAACCCGTACAGATCTATGCTTTTTGCTCGTATGATCTGTTTTGCCGCCAATTCGAGAGCGGCGTGGTTCAACAGGTCCTTTGTCTGCTTGAGCGCGGTGATGGCCGTCGACAGCGTGTCGTCGATGACGTCACCAGACGGGCTGGCGTGTCTGATTGTCTGGTGAGTGGAGAGTTCGATCCCCAATGCCAGTTTGAAACGCTGGAAGCTCGAAAATTTGATGTCTCTACAGAACCTCAAGACGCTCGCTTCGCTCGATCCGGATCCGTCAGCAACCTCCGTGATAGTTTGGTTCACGACCTTCGCGGGATCGTTAAGGACGTACTCACTGATGCGAAGGAGCGCCGGACTGAGGCTGGGCTGAGACGAACGCAAGCGCGCCAAGATCTTTTCCTGCATTTACGATTCCCTTGATGTCGCCGAGCTCCAGCTCCCTAGGCTTGATTGACACAGGCAGTGAAAGCAATAGGAATTTTTCAGCAGATTGCCAAGCCGTGAACATTGTTTTCGTTAGAGCCCCCAGCCGCCTGCCAGCCTTTTTGCACGGCATTTGACCATCATCGCCGCGCGGGGAAAGAGTCGCGCATGATGAAAAAAACCATCTTTGACAGACGAAAAAAAAGTGATATTCCTTCAGCGAGAGACTGGGACCGCGGCCGCTGGGCGCGAATGCGAACAGAGATGACGAGATGGGTTCTATATCGATTGGTGTCGACATCGGAGGCACCAAAACGCATTTGAGAAGCTGCCTGGAACAGGGCATGGGCCGCGACTTGGTGGTGAGGACCAGTGAATGGCGTTGTGGAGCCTATGACCACGATATTCCTGGACTAATCGCGCTAATCAGCGGATTTGCGGATGGCGCCACTCCCAACGGCATCGCGATTGGCTCTCATGGATGTGATGATGAGGCCGAGTGTGCCATCCTGCAAAAACCACTTTCCAATCATTTTGCCTGCCCGTTGAGGGTCGTCAACGATGCAGAGCTATTTCCCCTAGCCATGGGGCTTTCCAGCGGAATTGGTGTCGTCGCGGGAACTGGCTCAATCGCCGTTGCTCGGGACCAGAAAGGCAGGATGCATGTCGCAGGCGGTTGGGGCTGGGCAATCGGAGACGAAGGGAGCGCTCCCGGTTTAGTACGTGAGGCTGGTCGAGCAGTGCGACGGCACATTGACCTCGGAGGGGCAAGGTCAGAGCCGCTTGTCGAAGCGCTTTGTGAGGCATTTGGACTGAATAGCCCCACGAACATCGGCACCGCTATCGCGAAGGAAGGCGGTGCCTCGGCTCTGGGGCGACACGCACCCGTTATCTTCTACGCAGCCAATGAAGGCTCGTCGTTGGCTAAGCGCGTTATTGACGAGGGCGCAGCGGCCCTGACCCAATTAGTTCACCACCTGAAGTTGGCGGGCGTGTCCGACAAAGACGTGGTGGTAGGCGGAGGGGTCATCCTCGCCCAGCCACTTTTAGCCAATGCGTTCTCCCATCAAATTTCCGATCGTTTCGGGGCGACAGTGGCGGTCACCTTCCTCGACAAGCCGCCGGTCTTAGGCGCCTGCGTCTTGGCGCGGCAACTTTGCAGTGCCGGGGATGGCCCAGAGACCTCAATTGTCTCTCAACATATGGATATCCAATGATTTACAGGTCAACGATCGCCCGTCAACCCAATCAGTTTCGCCATACCTTGGAAGTGGTCGGAACGCAGCTTCGCGACCTTGATCTCGCGCCATTTGAAAAGGGGACTGTCGTCGTTACAGGAATAGGCGCGAGTTACGAGGCAGCGGGGGTAGTGGCCGGTGAGCTGCAACGCCGCGGCAGACGAGCAAATACTTGGCGCGCAGTCGATCTCATGGAGCCGGGGGACCCTGGCGACGCGATCATAGTCTTTTCTGTCGGAGGAAGAAGCATCGAGCCAATCGCTGCACTCACCATCCACAGCACGTTACCATCCCTCGCGATTACAAGCGGAGGCAACGACCCGCTGTCACGCACCGCTTCGGCAGCACTTCGCTTCGAGTCCGGTCCGGATTCACTGCCGTCGAGCACCGGCTACACAGGCTCGCTGCTGGCAGGCGGGCTGCTGATAGATGCGCTCTGCGGTGAAGACAGCTTCAATTGGAACGACATTCCTCTGATAGCAAGCGAGGTCTTGGAAACCTCTGCGAAAAAGATGGCACGCATTGGAGAAATGTTTCATGACCAGCGGGCGATCGATTGCGTTGGCGCGATATCGGCTTTGGGTACGGCGGGCGAGGCTTGTTTGCTCATTCGCGAGGCTGCGAGGGTGCCCACCGGCGTCGCAGACACGCTGCACTACTTGCACGGCCCGATGGAATCGATGGATCAGGCAACCGGGATTTTGATATTTGGTGACGGCCGCGAAGTGCGATTGGCGCAGGAATTGGCTGAAATCGGCTGTGCAGTTCTTCTGGTAACCGCAAGCGAGTCGCCTCAGGACGCCAAAAACCTCGCAGTTGTGAAGGTGCCATCTTTGCAGAACCGCGTGGCACGATCAATCGTGGACATCCTGCCCGCTCAGCTGCTAGCCGCAGAACTGTCCGACGCGGCCGGACTTACTGATGCCCAGTTTCGTTATAGCCAAAATGACACAAAGGTGACCATGGACGAATCGGAGCCCCGGGTCTGAGCACGCGCGCCACGAGATGACACGTTCCGGACATCCTTCTTGGCCCTGATCAAGACAGCAATGGCGAGCCAGTGCAGTGTTCACGCTGTCTCGAGGCCGTCGACGGCAGAATGTGTCGTGCTTCGCCTGCCAATTGAATGGAGCGCAGCATTCTGTTTCCAAAGGCGCATGAAACTTGGAAAGGTAACTCTACGATAAAACTATACGCCGTGGAATTGTCTCGGCACGGTTGACGGCTGCGAGTAACTCACCACGGGGAACACTGCATCGTTGACGTCCTCTGCTTGCTGAAGCTCGCTTAAGCGTTGCTGGCAGCATCTGAGGTGCCCATTCCAGGCGAGCATAAATAACTCCAGGAGCAACGGACGATGGCATCTTCCCGGCCTAAAGTGTATTCGGCGCTCGTTACACCCGCGATCGCGTTCCTATGTCTTGCGACAGTCGTGCCGATTGCAGCTGTCATTGCCCTCTCGTTCGGTGACTTCAACATAGCCTTCCCGGAAAAGACGCGCTTTATCCGGCTTTACAATTACGCGCGGTTCTTGTCCGACGGTCGGTTTATCAACGCCGCGCTGCTTACGTTCATTTTGGTCGTCGTCCCCGTCGTCCTCCAATTACTGTGTGGATTAGCGTTGGCAATAGCGCTTAAGGAAAATCTCGTTGGCACACGGTGGATGCGAGCATCTTTCCTGCTTCCGTCAATAATTCCGCCAGCGGTAGGCGGAATTGTGTGGAAGCTGTTCCTCATTCCTGGTGTGGGCGGCTTGTCTTATCTCGCAAGCTTGTTCGGTCACAATTTCGAAGCTGACTTACTTGGAAGCAAAACGTCAGCGCTTATCTCCGTGATCATCGTATCGATTTGGTTTGGCGTTCCCATAGTTGCTTTGCTGCTTCTCTCGTCTTTGGACTCGATCCCAGACGAGATTTATGAGGCGGCAAACCTCGACGGAGCAAGTTGGGCCCAGGCGCAATGGCATATTTCCATACCGCTCGTCTTACCTGCGATGGGAGCCGTCGCCGTGTTTCAAGCCTTAGAGGTCCTTGGGATTTTCCCCGTGATCTTCGTGTTGACAGGTGGCGGGCCGGCTGGGGCGACTGAACCCCTAAACTTCTACGCTTTCCTGACCGCATTTACATATCTCGATCTCGATTATTCCGCCGCAATTCTCGTGGCATTCACAACAACGATCGTCGGCGTGTGTTTTTGGTCTATTCGCCAAATCTCGGCCACTCGCGTTGGGAGGTAAGCCCATGCATCGATACCTTGGACGTCACATCTCCGAATATCATCCACTCGCCAAATCTCGGCCCCTCGCGTTGGGAGGTGAGCCCATGCGTCGGGACCTCGGACGTCACATCTACGGATACCTTGTCTCCGCTGCCTTTGCGCTATTCCTGTTCTCGCCGATATTGTGGACCCTATCGACATCTCTCAAACAGCCGACCGAGATGTTTCAATGGCCGCCCGTGATCGTGGGGGAGCCATCCGCTCAGCACTATACCGCGATAATCGCTGACAAGGACTTCTCTTCCGCGCTCATCAATTCAATTGTGGTCTCATGCAGCACCATCATATTGACCATGGCGCTTTCGATCCCGGCAGCCTTTGGCATCTCTCATTTGCAGAAAACTGCGATGCGAAGGCTATTGACGCTGGTGTTGGCACTCCGGGCGGCGCCAGCGATGATCTACATCATCCCCTACTTTCTCTTTTTTCGCCAAGTACACCTCGTCGACACGAAGATTGCGCTGATCATCGTCAACACAATGTTCGCGGTTCCGCTTGCGATCTGGTATTTGTCAGCGTTTTTTGACCAAGTGCCGCGTGAAATCGAAGAAGCCGCGATGATAGACGGCGCGTCAACGCTGCAGACGATGACGCTCATCTCGATACCCATCGCCAAATATGGTATCCTGGCAACAGCAATACTGATATTCATTGGTTCGTGGAACGAGTTTCTTTTCGCGCTGACATTGACACGCGATGACGCAAAAACCGCAGCCGTCGCAATACTGAATTTCATGCCATTTGAGGGGACCGATTGGGGCAAGGCGGCAGCCGCATGCGTGCTTATGCTGGTCCCGATCGTGGTTTTCGTGCCGTTCGTAAAAAAATACGTCGCCGGCCCAACAACGACCGCTTCCGTGAAAGGGTAAAACACTAGCTCAAGGAGAAAATCAATGAGGTATCTTGGAATTCTTGCCGTTGCGTTCGGTGTTGCCGTCGGCGGGGGAGCGACGGCTCAACAGCGCTATGACGGCGCGAAAATAAAGGTCCTATCGACAAACTCGGCATACGATTTGGAGCTCAAAAAATTCGCGCACGAATTCACAGAGAAGACTGGCGCTGAAGTGCAGTTTGATCTCTTCGGTTATGCGCCGACCGTTCAAAAAGTGTCGGTCGAGCTCCTAACGCGTTCAGATAGTTACGACGTGGTATACTTAGGGAGCGAGGAGTTCGGGCGATACGCATCTGGCGATATCCTGGAGCCGCTCGATAATTACATAGACATGAAGAGTGCGGACGTACAGGATTTCATCGCTCCCGTGCTGCGCCTCTACAATAAGGACGGCAAACAGCTGGCATTTCCGCATTTCGCGGCGACACAGCTCCTGTATTATCGTGCCGACTTGTTCGAGAAAGCCGGAATCAAACAGCCACCGCAAACGTGGGAAGAGTTCCGTAATGATTGTGATCTGCTGAGAAAGGCAGACATTCAGTGCACGGCGCTACGGGGTCAACCGGATACTGGCGAGAATATATGGTTTTGGGGCCAGGTTCTTTATGGTTTTGGCGGTAAATATTTTGCGGACGAACCAGCGGATCTGACGCCCACGGTAAATTCGCCCGCTGCGGTGGAGGCGCTGAAATGGTACACGGATGTGATGACCAATTTCACTGTGCCTGGGAGCATCTCAGCAACCTTCGATGATGTTGTCATCGCGATGCAGCAGGGCCGCATTGCTATGACTGTCGAAGGCGCTCCCACCGCAGGTCGCATTCTCGATCCCAAGCTGTCGAAGGTCGTCGGCAAGCTTGGGTTTGCTTTGCCCCCTGGCGGCGTAAGTGGGAGGTTCCCGCCCTTTGCGGGACAGGCGTATGTCATTCCAGCTGCATCAGAAAACAAGGCAGCTGCAGCGGCCTTCCTTCAATGGGCGACGAGTAAAGATCTCATGAAGCGGATTTCGCTCGACAGCACCTTTGTCGCCATCACCAGGACATCGCTGTGGGACGATCCGGAAATCCGTGCGAAACATGACTATGATTATGGCCATGGATCGTTTGCGGCAACGTATGCAGAAACGCTTCGCGGGGCGCCCGAGTGGTATTATCCTCGCATTCCAGAATTCAAGGAGATCGGCGATCGCCTTGGCCGTGCCCTGCAAGAAGCGGTTGTCAGGAGCAAGAGCCCAGAGGCTGCCTTGGACGATGCTCAAGGTGATGCGGTCGAAATCGTGAAGCGCGCTGGATACCTGAAATAGCCGTTACACGTCGCCACCGGCGCGGTTTTGCGCGCCGGTGCGCGCGCGAACTGAACCTTCATAGCGCGTGGGATGAGAGTTGAGGAACTTTAGTATAGTCTGGATTTGCAGCGATCAGCAGCGTTGGGACACCTTGCAGTGCCTAGGGTTCAAAGGCACGCAGACTCCCAATATTGACCGCCTGGCGGCGAGGGGCACGGCATTCGCCCGTGCGTATTGTCAAAGCCCTATCTGCACGCCGAGCCGAACGAGCTTTCTGACAGGCTTGTATCCGATCGCACACCAAGTGCATCAGAACGGCGCCGGCACATTTCCTTCGCATCTCGTTTTGCTCCCAAAACTGATGGCGAACGCCGGATACTATACAGGGCACATAGGAAAGCTGCACCTGTCTGCCACACGTGGCATGATAGAAAAGCGCCCCGATGATGGATTTGCCGAGTTCTACTGGAGCCCTGAGCCATTTCCGGAGTGGTCAGGCAACCACGACTATCATGCGTGGATGTGGTCAAAAGGGGTCAATCCCGAAGCCTACTTCAAACCCTATCTTGACCAACACTATGGTCCGGGACCAGCCGCAGAATATCGGCAGGCGCGTTGGGCAGGCGATCGGGCTGAGCGCTTCATCAAGATGCATTCTGATCGTAGTTGGTATTTAGGCGTTAACATCGACGCGCCTCATCCGCCCCTCAATCCCCCGCCAGACTACCTCAGGCGGTTCAATCCAAATGATATGCCTGATCCTGCGTTCAAGCCGATTGATCTCGAGCACCAGAAGAAATTTGAACGAGTCGATCAGCAAGCGAAATTCGCGGTGGATCCTTGGCACGCAGCAACAGACGCGGGTGAGGCGCACAACGACGAATTGGCAGGACCTACGCATGAAGCGCCACCAACGAAGTTCAATATTTGGGAGATGAGAGCGGCCTATCACGCCGAGGTGGCACAGGTGGACGATCTGGTCGGCCGGATACTAGACACTTTGACGGAAACCGGCCAGCTGGATCGCACGATCATCGTCTTCATGAGCGATCATGGTGATATGATGGGCGACCACGGCCTGCTCTACAAAGGCTGCCGGTTCTATGAGGGTGTGGTGCATGTCCCACTTGTGATTTCCGTGCCTGGCAGCCCAGCCCAAGGATCGGTGTCGAATGCACTTGTCGAGCTGGTCGATATTGCGCCCACATTGCTCTCGTTATCGGGGCTTGAGGTCCCAAAGGCCATGCAGGGGCTGTCACTCGACCAGATGCTGCTTGGGAACACTTCATTGGATTGCCATAAGCCATACGTTGTCAGTGAGTATCACAACTCCCTCAGGTTCCGCGGCAGCCGAGGGTCTCGCGCATCGATGTACTATGATGGACGTCACAAACTAAATGTATATCACGATGTTGGAATAGGAGAGCTGTTCGATCATAAAGAGGACCCCAATGAGCATTATGACCTATGGGATAGCCACCATCACAGGGGGTTGAAATACGACCTATTAGGCCGCAGCTTTTCCGCAATGATGCTTAGAAGTGGATCCGGCCCGGAGAGAATTGAGGACTATTGACCTTGGCGGACCGACGCCAGGAAGGTCACGAGCGAGGCATTGTTCTCGCGACCTTGGGGCCGCCCTCGGTCGATTGTCCAGAAATTGTTCGATAATTTATGGTATCTCGCTGCTCTTTCCTTCATTCATAAGGGGTGAGGATTGTGGAAATGAGCGTCAACTCACCTGCAATGAAAGCGGCATCGCACGAGAGCATCTTGGCTCGCCTGCAGGACGACATTGATCGATTGCCCAATGCGCTCGCTCGCATTGCCAAATACATTCTGGAAAACCCGGAAAAGGTGCTGCACCAATCGGTCGCGGAGCTAGGTGAATTCGCGGCCAGTGGTGAAGCGAGCATATTGCGGCTTTGCCGGCAGATAGGCTTTTCCGGCTTCCGCGACTTCAAGCTGGCATTGGCGGCCGAGATTGGCCGCCCGGGACTGCCTCCTACTGCTGCTGGAACTGCGGATAGCGCTCTGCAATCCTTGCACGACACCATGGCGCAAAACCTCAGCATCGCACACAACAATGCCGATTCCGAAACTCTCGCGAAGGTCGCCGCCGCGCTTGCGGCAAGCAGACGGATCGACCTCTACGGCGCCGGAATGTCCGGTATAACGGCAGAACTGCTTGCCTATCGGCTTTTGCGTGTCGGGCTAACGGCCTTTGCGTTCAGGAATTCCAACATGGCTCACGAAGTCGCCAGCGGGCTTAGTCCCGGATGCGTTGCGATCGGCCTTTCGATCTCCGGCCTCACGGTTGACACCGTCCAGTTCCTCAAGGGCGCCCGTTCTGCGGGGGCACTGACCGTCGCCATCACCAACCGCGCCCGCAGTCCGCTCGAGAAAGCGGCTGACTTCACCCTGCAGGCCTCCGGCCTTCAAGACCACCCGATCGGCGGCACCCTAACATCGACGATCGGCAAGATCTTTGTGATCGAAAGCCTCATGCTGGCGCTCGGAAAGGCGATGGATAAACCGGTTGCCAAATAAAATTAAACTCCATATTGTCACGAAAATGAAATAAAGCACCGATAGAAAACGCCCACCGAAAGGGAACTCGGAATGGCAGCGTTAGACCTTCACATCGACGACATCGGCAAGCGGTTTGGCGCGATTGATGTCCTGCGCGGCATCTGTCTAAGGGTTGCTGCGGGGGAGTTTGTGACACTGCTGGGGCCGTCCGGGTGTGGTAAATCAACGCTTCTTCGGATCATCGCGGGGCTGGAGCGTGCCGACCAGGGCCATGTGCGTGCAGGAGGCAGGGGGCTGGACGCGGTGGCGCCGAAGGACCGCGACCTAGCCTTCGTGTTCCAGAGCTACGCCCTTTATCCGCATCTGAGCGTGCACGACAACATTGCAGCCCCGCTGGTCATGCGTGAGCTAAGCAGCTTGGAACGGCTTCCTGTGATTGGCGCGCTGCTGCCCGGAGCCATCCAACGCAAACGCTCGATCCAGGAGCGGGTCCGGCAGACATCAGGGCTTCTCAAGCTCGACGCGCTGCTCGAGCGTCGACCGTCGGCGCTGTCGGGCGGGCAGCGCCAGCGCGTGGCTTTGGGACGCGCCATGGTGCGCAAGCCGAAGATCTTCCTGATGGACGAACCCTTGGCAAACTTGGACGCAGCGCTGCGCATCCATACGCGTGGCGAGATCGCACGGCTTCACAAGGAAATGGAAACGACGACTATCTTCGTTACCCATGACCAGGCCGAGGCGGCAGCGCTTTCAGACCGCGTCGCAGTCATCTTTGGCGGCGAACTCCGTCAGGTCGCAGCCCCTGCCGATCTCTATCGCGAACCCGTCGATCTAGACGTAGCGCGCTTCCTGGCGCAGCCATTCCTGAACGAGCTGGCAGTGGCCGCACCTATAGGCGGCGGGCTCATGATCGGCGGCAGCAGGATCATCATTCGCGACGCGCTCGGATCCGGGCTGGCCGGAACGCTGGCCTTCCGCCCCGAGCATGCGACCCTGGCTGAGAAGGATCATCCAGGAGCCCTGCCGGTTCGCGTCACGCGCATTGAGCACGCAGGGATCGACGCTCACGTCTTTGTCGATGCCGAGGCCGGCGCTCAGTTCGTCGCCCGCATTTCCGCCGAGCGCGCGCGATCACTGCGTGACGGCGACAATCTGGGACTGACCATCGACGCTGAAAGGGCATGGTTCTTTCCTTCCAACGGCTCGCGCCAGCGTGGCGATCACAGCGGGGCAGTCTGACATGGCCTTAGCCAACGACATTCCGCTCAGTTCCTTAGCTCCGAACACTGCAGGCAGGTACCGGCCGGCTCGGGCCCAGGCGCAAGCTGGCATAATTCTGTCCGTGCCGGCGACGCTGTTGCTTGTTGCCCTTGTCATCGGGCCCGCCATTCTTGTCTTCTTTCTGTCCTTCACGAATGCGTCGCTCGGCTTGGCCGGAATCCAATTCATCGGGGTTGCTAATTATACGCGCATGTTGACCGACCCTGGCTTTGCTCAGAGTCTGCGCAACACCGCGCTCTATGTGGCTGTGGTCGTGCCGACGGCAATCGGGTGGGGGCTGCTCGTCGCCGTTTTGATCGCTAGATCACGGTTCGCAGTTCTCTATCGAACCGCTTACTTTCTGCCCGTGGCTGCAAGCTTGGTTGCTCTCGCGACCGCGTGGGAAGCAATCCTGCATCCAAGTCTGGGTTTTGCCAACACGCTGCTGCAGCTCCTGGGCGCATCGCCCGTCAGGTTCCTGTCCGACCCGGCGACGGCCATATATGCGCTCGCGGCGATCGGCGTCTGGCAGTTGGTTGGCTTCAACATGATCCTTTTCCTGGCTGGCCTTTCGACCATTCCAGAGGAGCTCTACGAAGCTGCGACTATCGACGGGGCGGACGGGGGACTGAAGCGCTTCCTTCTGGTCACCTGGCCGATGCTGGCGCCAGTTACGGTGTTCGTCACCGTGATGACAATTATCCGCGCCTTTTCGGTTTTCGAAACGGTCGCGGTCCTCACACAGGGAGGGCCGATGAAATCTACCTCCGTCGTTCTTTACACTTTTTATGAAGAAGGTTTCCGCTTCTTCCGCGTCGGATATGCTTCTGCGATCTCCGTTTCCTTTTTTGTCTTCGTGACTTTCCTGTCGCTCGTCCAGATGCGCGTCTCCGAGCGTCGGGCGCGCTGGAAAGCAAATGGAGGCCAGTGATGATCCTGGGGCAATCTTCCTCTTCCCGCATTGTCTCGCATGCTGTGCTTGTCACCGGCGCGATCATCATGGTCTTTCCGTTTCTGTGGATGATCCTTGCCTCGCTGACGCCACAGAGCGAGATCTTTGACGGCAGCCTGCTTCCAACGCCGACCCTTCACGGCGCAATCGACAATTACGGCACTGCGCTCTCGGCAATTCCGCTGCTTCGGTTCATGGCAAATGGCTTTGTCGTGTGTCTGGCAATTCTTGTGTTGCAGATCGCGATCGCCATCCCATGCGGCTATGCGCTGGCCAAGCTGTCCTTCCCGGGCCGCCCTATTCTGCTTGTCGGCGTCCTGCTCGGCCTTCTGGTGCCGGTGCAGATACCAACCATCCCGATCTACATAGCCCTCGCAAAATCCGGACTGCTCGACAGCTATGCCGCTCTGGTTCTGCCCTGGATCATTTCGGTGTTTGCCATCTTCCTGTTCCGGCAGTTCTTCGTGACCTTTCCGGATGAGGTGCTCGACGCGGCGCGGCTCGACGGTTTCAGCGAGCTATCGATCGCCTGGCGGATCATGCTGCCAGCAGCTTGGCCGGCCGTCGTCTCCTTCTCGATCTTCTCTATCGTGGCCCATTGGAACGATCTTTATTGGCCAATGGTGGTGATAACCAATCCCGACATGATGACGGCTTCGCTCGGCATTGCCTATTTCCGGCAGGCCGGCGAGGGCGCCGGAAATGTCGGTGCGCTGATGGCGGGGGGCGTTCTCGTAACTGCTCCCTTGGTCTCTTTTTTCCTTCTCATGCAGAAACACTTCATCCGAGGTCTGGTGCTCGGCCGACACTAGCTCCGTCTCTAAAAACCCCCATCTCAAAACTCAGGAGAGCAATGTGAAAACAGTTGCAATGATCCTTGCTGCCGGTGTCGCAGCGGCAGCCATGCCAGCGCAAGCCGAGACGAAACTCAATGTCTATTACGCCTGGCCCGAACACGAAGTGATCCACAAGCCGATTGCAGACCGCTTCATGGCGGACCACCCGGAAATCAAGATCAGCTTCCGCGCTGCTGCGCCGAGTTATGACGAAGCTGTCCAGACGTTGATTCGTCAGAGCATGGCAGGCGAGTTGCCGGACGTTCACTATGTCGGCTTTAACGTGCTCCGTCCGCTCGTCACGCGCGGGCTCGTAAAGCCCATCGACGATCTCGTTGCCGCCGATCACCTGGCCGATAAGGGCTACACGGAACAAATCCTGTCTCTGGCAAGAATCGAGGGCCATCTGTACGGACTTCCCTTCGCCATGTCGACGCCGGTCGTTTATTACAATGCCGATCTCGTGAAGCAGGCGGGCGGCGACCCCGACAAGGTTCCGACCGATTGGGACAGCTTCGTCGCACTGGCCGGCAAGGTCGGTGCGCTCGGCAATGGAACGTCCGGCATGTATTACCAGCTCGGCTCGGACGACTGGGCCACGCAGAACCTGGTACGCAACTTCGGCGGCCAGATGATGAACGACAAGGAGAGCGACATCGCTTTTGACGGTCCTGCAGGCCAGGCTGCCGTCAAGCTGTTCAAGCGGTTCCACACCGACGGCGCTCAGCCGGCGATCGACTCCCATGCCGCCCGGCAGCTCTTCACCTCTGGCAAGCTCGGCTTCTTCTTCGCCTCTGCCGGCAGTGTGAGCGGTTTCGAAGGTGAAATTGG
>NZ_RZSX01000400.1:0-5536 GCF_004023105.1 Mesorhizobium sp. M5C.F.Ca.IN.020.32.2.1
GCCCCTCATCGCCCTGCCGGGCACTTCTCCCCGTATAGTGACGGAGAGAAGGACGCCTTCGCAAGGGGTCGCCAATCTCCAGCGTTGCGGAAAGGGTGCCAAGGTTGCGGCCAGCCCCTTCTCCCCGTCACTATACGGGGAGAAGATGCCGGCAGTCTGAAGCGATTGTTCTGGCGCGATAACAAAAAACCGGGCCAAAGTGCCCGGTTTTCTGTTCTGCGACGTCCATTTGTTGCCTAGACGGTCCGCGTATGAAAGTTTTTACAAGACTATCACTTTAGCGCCGACCGAGGTGCGGTCGTAAAGGTCGATAATGTCTTGATTCATCAGCCGGATGCAGCCCGACGACATCGCCTTGCCGATCGAGTTCCACTCCGGGCTGCCATGCAGGCGGTAGCCCGAATCGCCGCCCTTGTTGAACAGATACAGGGCGCGCGCACCGAGTGGGTTGGTCAACCCCGGCTCCATGCCGCCGGCAAATTTGGCGAGCTCCGGCTGGCGCTTGATCATCGCCGAAGGCGGCGTCCAGGTCGGCCATTCGCGCTTCACCGCGATACGGGCGGTGCCGCGCCATTCAAAACCCTCGCGGCCGACGCCGATCCCGTAACGCATCGCCTCGCCGCCGCCCATGACATAATAGAGAAACTTGTTCTGCGTATCGACGACGATGGTGCCCGGCTTTTCATCGGTGTCGTAGCTAACGACCTGCCGGCGATACTTGAACGGCACCTTTTCGATCGGAATGCGCGGCAGTTGATAGCCCGCATCGGTCATCGGGCCATAGTTGTTGGTGAATATCTGCGAGCCGATGGTGCTGCAACCAGCAATAGCCGTCGACAGCGCAAGTGCGGCGACGATTGCGAATGACTTCATGCGCATGAAAAGGTCCGATGCCCCGCCCGAAATAGAGCGGCTCGAGACGGCCGCTTTGTCGCCATCATTCATGCTGGCATTTGCTTTGCTTGCCAAGCGCGCGATGCCTATATGCAGGAGCTTACCTGCCGGTAAGTCCTCAACTGTGGCTTTTCGGCAACGGCGATCATAAGATTATGTAGCAAATTCAATGGGGCGGCTCGCCGAGCCGCCGGAAGTCAAGGAACCCATCATGAATGGAGATGCCGCCCAGCGTTCCGGCCTGCCGGCCAAGACCATCGCTACCATGAGGAGATCGGCCTGATCCGTCAGGCGCGCGCCGGCAACGGCTACCGCGACTATTGCGGCGACGACATCCACCGGCGGACTTTCCTGCGCCGCGCGCGCAATCTCGGTTTTTCGATCGACGACTGCCGCCAGCTGATGGCGCTCTACCACGACCGCAGCCGCGCCAGCCATGACGTGCGCGAGATCGCCGCCGCGCATGTGACGGCAATCGAGGAGAAGGTGCGCGAGCTGCAGTCGATGCGCTCGACCTTGCAGAAGCTGATCCATGCCTGCCACGGCGACGACCGGCCGGACTGCCCGATCCTGGAGGATATTGCGGGGGCTGCGCAGGCTGGAGATAAAATCGCTTCCGCGGCTGCATGAGCGACTAGCCTCCGACACTCCGCGAGGCCGCAAAGAGGGCTTACGACCCCGGCGGGCGATACCGGATCGACTTTGCCTTCCCAAGCGCTTGCATCGTCTCTTCGACGCTTAGGAGGACGGTGGTCTCATACGAGCTGAGCGCCCCGCCCGCACCGATAGCCAGCATGACAGATGCCATCGAAACGTTGTCTGGCGCCTCCCATAGATTCCAGCCATCGTGCTCTCCGAAGGCATACCAGAACCCGTGCAGCTTTCCGCCCACCGACTCGATGTAGGTGCGGGCTGCCTCGCGTCTATCCTCGGGGTTTTCGATCAGGCGCGCCCAGGTTTCGGGCGTATAGCTGAATTGCGTGAGATACATCGGCATGGTTCGTCTCCTTCCAGAGCTGCCTCCACGAGCACAGTTAGCCCAATCCGGGGAGAACGCGAGTCGTCTCCGCGGCGTAGTACCGCTGGCTTAGTTGCGGGGCCGCTAATGGAGCTGCTTCACTGGCTTTCTTCAAGGAGTAGGGCCAATGGCAGCGTATCTCATTGCTGATGTAGACATAACCGATGCCGCCGTTTTCGAGGAATACCGCCGGGATGTGCCAGCAACCGAAGCGCGCTATGGGGGACGGTACATCGCTCGTGGCGGAGCCACCAAAGTGCTGGAAGGCGATTGGGAACCTCATCGCCTGGTCATTGTCGAGTTTCCGGACATGGCCTCCCTCATGGCATGGTACGGCTCTCCAGAGTACAGCCGGCTTAAAGCTATCCGTGAACGCTGTGCAAAGACGAGGATCATTGCTCTGGAGGGCGTGATTCCCGTTGGTTGAAGGCCGGGTTTGCTAACCGGATAATCGGCCAGAGAAAGGACATCCGGGCGTCGACAGGTTGACTAAGCGCTGATGGATTAGGCATAGAGGCAACAAGGTCTGAGGGCGGGACGGTGACGCATCGGTCTGCAAAACCGACGTAGTGGGTTCAATTCCCACTCAGACCTCCAGCCAGCCCACTGGCGCTGATTTGTTCCGCTGTAATCGATTGTTTCCCGTTGGGTTTGTCAAGAAACGGGTTCAAACCGTGAACAAAGTCTGGCATGGTGCTCCCATGCCAATCATCTCGCCTGTCCCTCTCAACCCGCTTATCGACGGCCGTCAGTCGGAGCGCGCCATGCTCGTGCGGCGTGGCGTGCAGCGTCTGCTCAAGGAAATGGGCGCGCATGTGCTGCCCGAACTGTCACTGGCGACCGGGCGCCGCGCCGACCTCGTCGCGCTGACCCGGCAGGGCGACATCTGGATCATCGAGATCAAATCCTCGATCGAGGATTTCAGGGTCGACCGTAAATGGCCGGACTACCGGCTGCATTCGGACCGCTTCTTCTTCGCCACACATCCCGGCGTACCCTCGGAGATCTTTCCCGAGGGATGCGGTTTTATCCTTTCCGACGGCTATGGCGCCGAAATCCTGCGCAATGCGCCCGAGCACCGCCTGGCGGCGGCGACACGCAAGGCGCTGATGCTGAGGATCGCGCGGACCGGTGCAGCGCGGCTGCTCGCGGCGGAACTCGCCGGCGTGGCGGTGCCGGCGCTGGAAGGTGAGAGCGAGTAGGGGTTTGAGCGCTTCGGTTAGTCTCACTGGAAAGTTTGTGCCTTCCTACCCCTTCGCGCTGCCCCTCATCTGCCTGGAAACCGCAGCGGCAGCTTTATTCCATCTCCTCGTCCGCCCCATTCGCAGCCGACGCGACCAGCAGCACGGCGGCACCGAGGATCGCGGCGATAAAGGAGCCGGCGAGGATGCCGACCTTGACCGCGTCCTGCAGCTCGACATTGCTGGCGAAGGCGAGCAGGCCGATGAACAGGCTCATGGTGAAGCCGATGCCGCAGAGCAGCGAAATGCCGATCATGTGCAGCCAGCCGGCATTGACCGGCAGGTCGGCGAAGCCGAGCCGGATGGCAAGCGCGGAAGAACCGAACACGCCGACCAGCTTGCCGGCGACGAGGCCGGCGGCGACTCCCAGCGTCAGCGGCTCGACCAGGGCGGCTGCGCTCAGGCCGGCGAGCGAAACGCCGGCATTGGCGAAGCCAAAGATCGGGATGACGACGAACGGCACTATTCTGTGCAGGCAGTGCTCGAGCCGGTGCAGCGGCGAATGGTCGAGATCATGCCCGATGCCCGGGGAGACTTTCAAAGGTATGGTCATGGCCAGCGCCACGCCGGCGAGCGTGGCATGGACGCCCGATTTCAGCACCAGCACCCACAGGACGACACCGAGCAGGATGTAGGGCACCAGCGTCAGCACCTTCATGCGGTTGAGCACGATCAGCAGAGCAATGACCGCGAAGGCGGCGCCGAGATAGGCGAGCGACAGGCCGGTCGTGTAGAACACCGCGATGATGATGACCGCGCCGAGGTCGTCGATGATGGCGAGCGCGGTGAGGAATACCTTCAGCGACCCCGGCACGCGGCTGCCGAGCAGCGACAGCACGCCGAGCGCAAACGCGATGTCGGTGGCGGTCGGGATCGCCCAGCCGGAAAGAGCGGCCGGGTTGTCGCGGTTGATGGCGACATAGACAAGTGCCGGCACCAGCATGCCGCCGGCGGCGGCGATGCCGGGAAGGGCGCGCCGTGGCCAGGTCGAGAGCTGGCCATCCAGCATCTCGCGCTTGATCTCCAGGCCGACCAGCAGGAAGAACACGGCCATCAGGCCGTCATTGATCCAGTGCGATACGCTGAGCGGTCCGAGATAGGCGTGAAGGGCGTCGAAATAGGCTTCGGCCAGCGGCGAATTGGCGACGATCAGGGCCAGTGCCGCGGCTGCCATCAGGACGATGCCGCCTGCCGCCTCGCTGTCGAGGAATTCGCGAAAAATGGAGACCGGCCGTTGCTTCTGGTCCTGCATGTCGTCTCCGTCGCGTCGCCTACCCGCCGGGCAGGGCCAACATCACCCGATGCCATGATGCGCAAACACCAATGGCAGGGGCAAGTCTCTACAGCGCCGCGCAACCTTTGGGGCGCGCAAAGCACGCTGTAGCACTTTGAGTTTGCGCGTGATCCCCAGCGAAAATCGATTCCGCCATTCGCCGACACGAACCTTCGGTTCGGTCAGGCGTCAGCGCGGCGCGCGCTTGGCCAGTATCCGCTGCAGCGTGCGGCGATGCATATTAAGCCGGCGGGCGGTCTCGGAGACGTTGCGGTCGCACATTTCGTAGACGCGCTGGATGTGCTCCCAGCGCACGCGGTCGGCCGACATCGGGTTTTCAGGCGGTGCGGCGCGTTCGCCCGCCGTGCGGGTAAGTGCGGCGAAAATGTCGTCGGCATCGGCCGGCTTCGACAGGTAGTCGATGGCCCCCAGCTTCACCGCCGTCACTGCGGTGGCTATGTTGCCGTAGCCGGTGAGGATAATGGCGCGGGCGTCATCGCGCTTCTCGCGGATGGCGGCAACGACGTCGAGGCCGTTGCCGTCGGCGAGCCGCATGTCGACCACGGCATAGGCGGGCGGGTTGGCGCGCGCCTTGGCCACCGCCTCCTCGACGCTCTCGGCGGTCTCGACTACGAAACCCCTGGTTTCCATGGCGCGGGCAAGGCGCGTGAGGAACGGCTTGTCGTCGTCGACGATCAGCAGCGAGGTGTCCTCGCCTTCAACCATTGCGCCAATCGTTTCGTCGCCGTTCATCGTCTTCTAAATTCCTGCTGCCCGATTTTTACGCAGATATAGTTTTGGAGCGCTATTGTCCAATTCAAGCCGTGTCAAACATGGTGGCCGAAGCCGATTCAGGGTTGAGGAAGACGCTGCGCGGCCACGATATCTGCACGACGGCGCCCTCGCCCGGTTCGTTGGAATTGCGGAAATAGAGCGTGGCCCCCGAGCGTTCAAGCAAGGTCTTGGCGATGAAAAGCCCCAGTCCGAGGCCGCCGCCGGCCTCGGTGCCCTGGCGCGTCGACATATAGGGCTCGCCGATGCGGTCGATGATTTCGGGAGGGAAACCCGGTCCGTCGTCGGTGATCGAGAAGGTGACGGCGGCCTCGTTCC
>NZ_RZSX01000401.1:0-5527 GCF_004023105.1 Mesorhizobium sp. M5C.F.Ca.IN.020.32.2.1
GCCCTCGACGGCGATGACCGTGCCGCCCTTGGCCAGCGCCCCCTTTCCCAGTGCTTGGCGCGCACGGGCGAAATTGTAGAGCACATTGCCCTTGTGGAAGAGCTCGGTGTCGGGCGAATTCATGTATTTGGCGAGCGCATCGGCAGCCAGCGCCCGCCCGCCAAAGGCGATTATCTTGCCTCTGGAATCCGGGATCGGGAACATGATGCGGTCGCGGAACCAGTCGTAGGAGACCGGGACGTCGTCGCCGTGGCGCACCAGCCCGCATGCCTCGATATCGGCCTTGGGCACGCCGTTCGCGGCAAGATGCTCCTTCAGCGCGTTGCGGCTGTCGGGCGCATAGCCGAGCCGGAACGACTGCTGCGTTGCCGGTGTCAGCCCGCGGTCGCGCAGATAGGCGCGGGCTTTTGCGCCTTCCGGTCCCTGCAGCCGCTCCTGGAAGAAGGCAGTCGCCATTTCCATGATTTCGGTCAGTTCCTTTTCGCGCCGTTCCTCCTGGGCATCGCGCACCGGCATCGGCACGCCCGCCATGTCGGCGATCTTCTCGACCGCTTCGGGAAAGCTCATCCCGTCGAGTTCGGTGAGAAACTTGAAGTGGTCGCCCGAAACCGAGCAGCCGAAGCAATGATAGCGGCCCTTCTTGTCCTCGCAATGGAAGGACGGGCTCTTCTCGCCATGGAAGGGGCAGCACGCCCAATAGTCGCCGCGCGGCGCGTTGGTCTTCTTCCTATCCCACGCCACGCGCTGGCCGATCACCGATGAAATCGGCACGCGGTCGCGTATCTCGTCGAGGAAGGCAGGTGGAAAGCGCATTGGGAACGGCTCGTTTGTCCTCCATATAATCACACCGGCGAAACCCGACGACTCCTAATGCGGACCATACCCGGTTTTCACAGGGCAAAAGAAGACGGCCGCTGCGGGCCGCCTTCTTTCCTATCCCGGCATAGTGCCGGTGGAAATTTGGACGATCAGTGCGCGTCGATCGCGCCGAAGATGATGCCGGAGACGACGCCGACCAGGAGATAGTCGTTGCCGACGCGGATCCATTCCTGGCCACGGCTCGGACGACGCAGGCCATAGTGGCGATAGTCGCGGATCGGCTGGTGGCGCTTCCAGCTGGAATATTTCTGGCCATTGCGCCAATGGTTCCTCTTCACGACGACTTTCTTCTTCACCGCGACGCGCTTCTTCACGTGCCTGTCCGGCTTCTTCCAGTCGACCTGGCTGTAGTTCGACTGGGGTGCATTTGGCGCGTTCAGCGGCGCTGCCTTGCCCTGCAGGGACGTGGCAGCCAGCATAGAGAGGGCGACTGCGGAAAGAATGATGCGTTTCATCACGGGGGTACTCCTTTGGTTGCCGATGCCCAAGCAATAGAGCCCGAAGAATGAACCGAAACTGAACGCGCGGATTACATTTACGTAATCATTTCATGTATTTACGACAGCTAATTCAGCACTCAGATCAAACCGGATTTGACGGGGTCGTCGGCACTCGACCGCGCCACCATCCAGAAGCCGGCCGGCAATGCAACCATTTTGCGATCCATCCATTTCCGACACACCCTGTCGCGCACCAACAGCCGGCCGAATTGGGCAAAATTTATTATCCGGCTAAAAGTAATCGGAGTAGTATCGACCTTTGCAATGTCCTTGATTCGCCCCCTCTTTTACCTCTGTGCCGCCACGGCGCCCGTATCGCTGTCGCCTGTCGGAATGCGAGTCTGACATGAGCGGTTCGGTCGTTTTGCTGCATCTTGCCGGCGCGGTGGCGCTGATGCTGTTTGCCACCCGCTTGGTGAAGACAGGTGTCGAGCGCGCCTATGGCGATGTGCTGCGCCACAAGCTGCGCGCGACCATGCGCAATCCTTTTATGGCGGTTCTGGCCGGCTGCGGCCTGGCGATCGCGCTGCAAAGCTCCACCGCCGTCACCTTGCTGGTCGGCTCCTTCGCCGGCGCCGGCATCGTCAGCGGCTTATCGGGCCAGCTTGCCGTGCGGGGCGCCGAGATCGGCTCGGCACTGGTGGTCAAGCTGCTCACCTTCGACCTGTCGCTGCTGGTGCCGGTCTGTCTTGTCGCCGGCACCGTCATGTTCATGGCCACCGAGCGGCGCGACTGGCGCCAGTTCGGCCGGATCCTGGTCGGCATCGGCCTGCTGGTGTTGTCGCTGGAGATGATCGGCCAGGCATCGGAGCCGCTGCGCCAGAGCACGCTGATGCCGGTCGTCGTCGATTACTTCTCCGGCGACCCGGTCACCGCCTATCTGCTGGCGGCGCTGGTCACCTGGCTGTTTCATTCCTCGATCGCCGCGGTGCTGCTGATGGTGACGCTCGCCGGCCGTGGCTTCATCCCGCCCGAACTGGGCATCGTGCTGGTGCTCGGCGTCAATCTGGGTTCGTCGATCATCGCGCCGCTGCTCACCCGCAATGCGGAGCGGGGGGTGCGTGTCGTACCGATCGGCAATCTCCTGATGCGCGGCATGGGCTCTCTAGCCATGCTGATCCTGTTCCTGTGGTTGAAGCCGCCGGTAGCCTTTCTCGGCGCCACCGTGCCCGACCAGATCGTCAACGCACATATCCTGTTCAATATCCTGATCCTGGTTGCCGGCCTGCCACTGGCCGGCCTCGTCTACCGCGCTTCGGAAAAGATCGTGGCGCTCGGCACCAAACCGGCGCCAGGCGAAGCGCTCGACGTCGTCGAGCTGTCCGCGCTCAACGACAGCGCACTGGATGTGCCGAGCCAGGCGCTGGCCAACGCCACCCGTGAGGTGGTGCGGGTCTGCGAGACGGTCGAGATCATGCTGAAGCGCATCATCGAGCTCTACGAGAGCGCCGACGCCGACAAGATCAAGGCCCTGGCCGCGCTCGACGACCGCGTCGACAAGAAGCACGCAGCGATAAAGCTCTATCTGGCCAAGGTCACCAAGAACCCGCTGAGCGAGGACGAGGCGCTGCGCTGCCAGGAGCTGATCGGCGCCTGCGTCAAGCTCGAGCAGGTCGGCGACATCATCGTGCGCAACATGCTGGTGCACGTCAGGAAGAAGCTCGAGCGCGGGCTGGAGTTCACGCCCGAAGGCTGGCGCGAGCTTTGCGCCTTCCACGCCTCGGTGCTCGCCAACGCACGGCTTGCCTTCAACGTGCTGGTCTCGCGCGATCCGGAGACCGCCCGCCAGCTGGTGCTCGAAAAGGACCGGCTGCGCGACCGCGAGAAGGAGACCAGCGCCAGCCACTTCGTGCGGCTGCGCGACGGCACCGCCAAGAGCGTCGAGACCAGTTCCATCCATCTCGACACCATCCGCGACCTGAAGCAGATCAACTCGCTGCTCGCCTCGATGGCTTATCCCGTGCTCGAGGAACGCGGCCTGCTCACCGGCTCGCGGTTGAAGGCCGGGTGATCCCAGAGCCTTGTCCTTCGCGCCAGCCCGATCAAGAAAACCTAAACCGGCGTCGACAATTTCTGGATTGCTCGCCGCTCTCGTTCGTGATTTGAGGCCATCTCATTCAAGGATCGCCTTCCAGCGCCATGCTTCCCCTCATCGCCCTGTTCATCGCTGCGTTCGCATTCGGCACCACCGAGTTCGTCATCGCCGGTGTGCTGCCGCAGGTGGCGGATGGCCTTGGCGTCTCCATCCCAACTGCCGGCTACCTCGTCTCCGGCTACGCCGGCGGCATCGCAATCGGCGGACCGCTATTGACGCTCGCCACCAAGACGATTTCGCGCAAGGCCTTGCTGCTTGGCCTTGCCGCAGCCTTCACCATCGGCCAGGCCGCTTGCGCACTTGCACCCGACTTCGCGTCCATGTTGCTGTTGCGGATTGCGGTGGCCGTGGCGCACGGCGCCTATTTCGGCGTCGCGATGGTGGTCGCGGTCGGCCTGGTCCGCCACGACCAGCGCGGAATGGCCGTTGCGCTCATCCTGTCTGGCCTCACGGTCTCCAATGTCATCGGCGTGCCGGCCGGCACGGCGATCGGCAACATCTGGGGGTGGCGTGCGACGTTCTGGGTGATGTGCGCGCTTGGTGTGGTTTCCATCGCCGCCATGGCCGCCCTCCTCCCACGCAAGACGGGATCGGCGCGCCAGTCCGTCAGTTTCGGCAGCGAGGTTCGCGTGCTTGCACGCCAGCAGGTCTGGACGTCGCTGATCCTCATGCTGATGCTGATGATCGGTCAGTTCGGCCTCTTCACCTACATCACGCCGACGCTGCTTGAAATCACCGGCCTCGATGAGGACCTCGTGCCCTGGGTGCTCCTGCTCAACGGTGTCGGCGCGACGATCGGCGTCTTTCTTGGCGGGCGGCTCGCCGACTGGAAACTGATGCCCTCGCTCATCACCATGCTTTTCATGCAGGCGGTGACACTTGCCGTCATTTACGCCGTCAGCCCGTACCCGGTGCCGATGGTCGTGGCGATCACTGTCTGGGGCGGACTCAGCTTCGCCATCGGCACTCCGATCCAGACCCGTATCCTGACGTGGACGGCGGATGCCTCCAACCTCGCCTCATCGCTCATCCCGGCCGGCTTCAATGTCGGCATCGCGCTGGCCGCCTCGCTCGGTGCCGCTATGCTCAACGCCGGTTATGGCTATCTCAGCCTGCCGGTGGTTGGCGCCCTGGCCATGCTGGTCGCCGTGGCGGTCGCGCTTGCCTCGCATCTCCAGGAGTGGCGCAGCAGTGCGACGCCGCCGCTACCGGCCGCAGCCGAATAGACGGGCAGACTCTGCAAATCGATCCGGTAGCGCAGGCTTTTCGCGACGTCCGCCTTTTGGAGAGAAAGCCTCTGCCTGTGCGCTTGTTGGTTTGGCGGAGATCAATAGGATTCCGAAATTGATCTTCAGGGGCGGCTTTCTAGAATCAAGTATGATCGATTACCACCTGGAGTGAACACAATGGCCGACCACACATCCGAGAAGTCGGCGAAGGCCGCCGCCGAGCGGGTCGCTGCGAAACCGACCAAACCGCGCAAGGCGACGCCGGAGCCGCAGCCCGGCAAGGCCGCGAAACCGGCACTCCTCGCAGGCGGCAACCCCCAGATCGCGAAGGCCGAAGGCGACGCCCCGGTGCAGGCCTACATCGCGGCCATGCCGGGCTGGAAAAGCGACCTCGGGCGCCGTCTCGACGCGATCATCGCGGGCACTGTCCCCGGTGTGCACAAGGCAGTCAAATGGAACTCGCCATTTTACGGCATCGAAGGCCAGGGCTGGTTCCTGTCGTTCCATGTCTTCACCCGCTACGTCAAAGTGACCTTCTTCCGAGGCACGTCACTTCGTCCTCTTCCTCCCGGCAAGTCCAAGCACAAGCAAGTGCGCTATCTCGACGTTTATGAGGACCAGCTCGACGAAGCTCAATTTGCCGCTTGGGTGAAGCAAGCCAGCCAATTGCCCGGCGAACGAATGTGAGATGCGTCGCGAATTACCCAAGGGCGTCTGCAAGCACCTCATTCAAGCGGGCGAACGCGGCGGACTCGTCTGGCGCATGGGCCGGATTAACTTCTGTGATGGTCAGGCCGCGCCATTGCGGCAGGGCGGTCAATTGC
>NZ_RZSX01000402.1:0-5521 GCF_004023105.1 Mesorhizobium sp. M5C.F.Ca.IN.020.32.2.1
GTGCGCAACGGTGTTCAGGCGGAGCCGTCGTTCCGTCATGCGGCCGAATTGCAGAAGGTGCTCGACCTCGCCGTCGTCTCCGACGAGAGGAGGGCAGAGCTGAGAGCCCATGCGGATACACAATAAGCTTGGGTTCCTCGCCCAGCGCGGCACCGCCGGTCGCAATCGTTCCGTCCGGTAGCCCTAACCGTCCGCCAGCCCGGTCTGTCGCCATCCCGGTGAGCGGCTTTCGCCGAGAGATGGTCCCCGCCGCGCTTCCTGTCTTTCTATCACCACAGCCGACCTATCACCACAGCCGGCGCTGCCAGTGGGTCGAGGTCCGCACTGAGCCTCTGGCGACGTTCGGCTGAAGACGCCGGCCATTGCAGGCTGACGTTTAGGTCAAATCCAATTACTCTGAACGTTCGATCCTAAGCGTTCACGAGCCACCGGCCAACTCATGCCCTGTTTCGGAAGTCGGCTCGCCCTGCAGGCGTTCAAGCTTGCATTTGCAGACGACAGCTGGTCGTCAGCCGATGGATCGGACCAGGCGGGCCGCGCTAGCGCGACGCGCGTCCACTTGGAAAGTACGCTCTAGCACTTTTGAATCTGTGCATCGTGCTTTCCGAAAATCGATTCCGATTTTCGGGCCGATGCGCTAGGCCTCAAGGAAGTCCAGGGCCTTTTCCACGAAGGCGCCGTGATACTGGAAAATGGCCGTATGCCCGCCGTCCTCGTACAGGACCAACTCGGCATTGGGAAAGCGCCGTGCCATGTCGACGGAATTGCTGGTGGGCACCATTCTGTCGTGATCGCCATTCACCACGAGGACCGGGTGCCGGATACGCGACAGGTCGGCAGGGCGCTCAAGGCCAAAGGCACGGACCGCCTTGAGCTGCTGGTTGAAGGCGCCGAGCGCGATGGGCTTGTCGCGGTCATTGGTCCGTTCCTTCAATCGCTGCAGAAACTCGCGTGCCGCCTTCTTGCCGTTGGGGCTTTGGGTGAAGAAGAGGTAGTTCTTTGGGTCCTTGATGGTTAGCGCGGCGCGGATCATGTCGAAGATGGTGACGAAAGTCACCCTGTCGATGCCGGTACCCCCGGCCGGGCCGGTTCCCGCGAGGATGATCTTGCGAACCAGATCTGGCTCCAGCTGAACAATCGCCTGGGCGATGAAGCCGCCAAGAGATAGGCCGAGCAGATCGACCTGCTGGAAACCGAGGGCCCGGATGAAGGCGACCGCGTCGCGGGCCATCGCCTCCACCGTATTGGGAGTGGAGCCGCTTGATGCGCCAACACCACGGTTATCGAAGGTGATAACTCGCCGTTTCGCGGCAATACCATCGACGACCCGGGGATCCCAATTGTCGAGAACCGCACTCAGATGGGTAAGAAAGATCACCGGTATCCCAGTTGTGGGCCCGAGCTCCCGGTAGGTGAATTTCGTACCGCCGACGTCGACCGTTTTCGTCGGCACGTCCCTGTGTTTGATGATCGCGGCAGGTCGCGATAGCTGATGCACATTCATGATGGTTCCCTTTCAGCTGGGCTGTCGTTCTCGCGGGGCTGGAGCAGCGCCTTCGCCGCTATCGCGCCAGCCTCAAGAATGCGATCGGACAGTTCGGTTCCGTTCACCGCGCGGGACAGCTCAAGCGTGCCGATCAGGGTCGCGAAGACACCGAATGCGACAGCCTCGGGGTCGCGGGCGTCGGGCGTCAGTTCGGCCGCCACCTGGCGTACGAGCTTGAGCAGGTGTTCGGCGTAAACTTGGCGCGTCTCGACCGGCTCACGCGCAATTTCGGGCAACAGCGCGGCTGAAGCGCAACCTTTGCCTGGATTGTCTCGGTGTTCCGCCGGAGGCGGGCCAAACGCGCAGGTGTCCGATATTCGTTCCTGTTCATGGCGGCCAATGGGGAGCAGTTGACCAAAATCGCATCTCTCATCGAAACGGGCGAAATCCGCCCGGTCATAGATCGCGTCTTCCCGCTTGAGCAGACCAATGAGGCCTTGGCCTACATCGAGCAGGGCCGCGCCAAGGGCAAGGTTGTCATTAGGTTGGCAATGCTTCAGGCGACTATCCACCCCTTTCGGCCATCGGCGCAGCCAACTGGGTGAGTCGGAACTCTTAATGCTGCAGGGGTCTTGCTCAGGAAGGCGCGGCTGCGGTCGGTCTGGGGTTGGGCGTTGCCGGTGCCGCAGCCGACCGAGGACACGCCGGCTAACGCGGCTTCCCAATCCCCGGAATGCCGCCGATCCGCTCGGCGAGAAAGTCGACCAGCAGCCGGACCCGGGCAATGCCCGCGCGCTCCGGGACGATCAGCATGCTCAGCGTTACGGGAGGCGGCGAATAACCTGGCAGGATCACTTCCAGCCGGCCGGCGGCGAGGAGATCGTCGACAAGCCAGTGATGGGCAGGTGCGATGCCGCGTCCGGCGACGAGCGCTTCGCGCGCGGCGAGCCCATGGTCGATCCGAAACCGGCCGCCAAAAGGCACCGCGTGGCGTTCGCCGCCAGGCCCCTGCAGGGCGAGCGTGTCGCTTCCTGCGATGTTCGACATCCGGATGCCTTCATGGTCAGGCAGGTCCTGCGGGACAGCCGGTCTGCCCCGCGCCGCCAGATAGGCCGGCGACGCCACCAGCAGACGCCGGGACTGGCCGAGCGCCCGCAGTTTCATCGAGCTGTCGGTGAGCGGACCGAGGCGAAGCGCGATGTCGACGCCCTCCCGCACAAGGTCGATGCGCTCGTCGGTGAGGCTGAGATCGACCCCGATGTCGGGATAGCGGTCCTGAAAGGCGAAGATCAGCCGGCTGATGTGCAAGAC
Source organism: Mesorhizobium sp. M5C.F.Ca.IN.020.32.2.1 (assembly GCF_004023105.1). Taxonomy (NCBI): domain Bacteria; kingdom Pseudomonadati; phylum Pseudomonadota; class Alphaproteobacteria; order Hyphomicrobiales; family Phyllobacteriaceae; genus Mesorhizobium; species Mesorhizobium sp. M5C.F.Ca.IN.020.32.2.1. The sequence continues at coordinate 2,798 of NZ_RZSX01000402.1, forward strand.
CCCGAGCGCCGCCGTGCAGGATATCCGGATCGTGCCGGCCGACGCGCCGCGGGTGCCCCGTGCCTCATCGCCGGCCTGCTCGACGAGGCGCAGGATCTGGACGGCGTCGGCATAGTAACGGCTGCCTTCATCGGTCATCGTGACACGCCGGGTGGTCCTGCTGAGCAAGGGCACGCCGACGGCGTCTTCGAGCTCGCGCAGATGCCGTGTGACCGTCGACTGCCCAACTCCGAGTTCGCGCGCCACCGCCGAGAGGCTGCCGCGCTCGGCGACGCGAACGAAGGTGCGCATGCGCTCGAGTGTGACGTCAGACCTATCCATTATTCGGCATAATCTTATGCATTACTCTTATATAGCGGATTATCCCGGGGCTGGCTACCTTAGCGTCGATCGTCCTTCCTTCGGAGTTGACCCATGAAAGTCCTGCTTGTTTTTGCTCATCCTGAACCGCTTTCGCTCAACGGTGCACTGCGTGACGTCGCCATCAGGGAACTCGAGGCCCAGGGCCACGAGGTGCTGATATCGGACCTCTATGCCGATGGCTGGAAATCCGAGGTGGACCGTGCCGACTTTCCGTCGTGGCCGCCCGAAGAACGACTCCTGCCGGCTGCGGCATCCAAAAAAGCTTTTGCGACCAACACTCTGACCGGTGACGTTAAAGCGGAAATCGACAAGCTGCTGTGGGCCGACACGCTGATCCTCCAGTTCCCGCTGTGGTGGTACGCCATGCCGGCGATCCTCAAGGGCTGGGTCGACCGGGTGTACGCCTACGGCTTCGCCTATGGTGTCGGCGAGCATAGCGACAAGCGGTGGGGTGATCGCTTTGGTGAGGGAACGCTCGCCGGCAAGCGCGCTATGCTGATCGTGACCACCGGCGGCTGGGAAGAGCATTACTCCGCCCGCGGCGTCAACGGCCCGATCGACGACTTGCTGTTCCCGATCAATCACGGGATCCTTTACTATCCAGGCTACGACGTGCTTCCGCCGTTCGTGGTCTACAGAGTGGATCGTTTTGGGGAGGCCGATTTCGAGCCTGTCGCGGATCGGCTGCGCGAAAGAATGCGGACGCTCGAGACAATCCGGCCCATTCCCTATCGGCAGCAGAATGGCGGGGACTACCACATCCCAAGCATGCAGCTCCGCCCCGAACTGGGCGATCCGGGCGCCGCGGGTTTCGCGCTTCACGAGGATCGCACCGGCGCCAAGTCGGCGACGCCGCGTTCGACTTTGCGGGACGTGGCCTGACGCAGGATCCCGAAAAGATCCTGGTCAGGCAAGGCGCCCGAAACCTGTGGGATGAATCAGCGACCGGCCCGGAAGATCGCGACGGCAGCAGCCGTCAGTGCGGCATTGCCTGATGCCGTAGCGCCGTCCGGAAGCTCTTTGCCGTCTTCCAGCCCGACACGCGTCGACCAGTTGCGCTCTGCCGCCCGGTGCACCAATGGCCAGACTGTCGCGTTTTCGCCATGCAGCAGGATCGCCCGTCCCATCCCGGCGCGGTCAAGCACGGCCGCGATGCCGTCGCTGACTTCCCATGCCGCGTCCAGCGCCTGCTCGGAGATCTCGATCAGGATGCGCAGCACCTGGCTGCCACGGTCGAGCCGGACCAGGCGCTCGGCATCAGCGACGGAGGCGAGCCCGGCCTCGATGCCGATGCCCCGCTGCCGCAGGCTTTGCATGACCTCGGGCGCGGCCTTCTCGCTCAGATTGACCGAGGCATAGTCGGGCAGCTCGCTCCAGCTGGCGATCGCGGCAAGCGTCCGCTCGTCGTCGTTCTCGATCCAGGCACCGGTGGAGACACCGATCAGCGTTCCCGGGCAGGCGCGGCGGAGGGCAAGGATGGTGCGGTCGATCGCCTCAGGAGCGAGGCTTTCCCGGCCGTCGAGCCCGCGCGCATGGACATGCAGCTCGGCGGCACCGGCAGCGACGCAGGCCGCGCCGTCACGCGCCATGGCTCCGGGGTCAAGCGGCAGTTGCGGATGAAAATCGGCGCTGCGCGCGCCATTGATGCAGGTCTGGACAATCATGGGTCAGCCCGGTTGAGTTCCTGCAAGTCTAGCGCATGATCGCGAAGATCGGAATCGGCGTTCGGAGCAAGGCCACGGAAGGGTCGCCGACGCTTGCCGGCCTGTCGGCCCTTTACCTGGAAAACTCGCTGCGCACGATGCCATGGCGCTGAAGCTTATCGTAGAACGTCTTACGCGGAATCCCCAGCGCTTCGATCGTGCGCCTGACGTCGCCCTCGTTGCGGCCAAGCGTCTCGCGGATGATGTCGGCCTCGTAGCGCTCCAGCCGCTCCGGCAGCTTCATGTCGGCATCCGGCCGGGCTGGGCCAGGGGGAAGCGCTCCAGCGTCTTCTTCCAATCCAAGCACAAACCGCTCGGCGAAATGCGCGAGCTCGCGCACATTGCCCGGCCAGTCATGCTCCCTGAGATGGCGGTGCACCGAGGCCGACACCGCCGGCACCGGACGCCGAAAGCGGGCGGCGGCGCGCTCGGCGAAATAGAAGAACAGCAGGGCGACGTCGTCGCGGCGCTCGCGCAGCGGCGGAATGGAGATCGTCACTACGTTGAGCCGGTAGTAGAGATCCTCGCGGAACGTGCCGCGCTGGCGCGAATCGCCGAGATCGACCTTGGCGGCCGCAACCACGCGCAGGTCGACGGGCCGCAACTCGTTGGTGCCGAGCGGCGTGACCTCGCGCATCTCCAGTACGCGCAGCATCTG
>NZ_RZSX01000403.1:0-5503 GCF_004023105.1 Mesorhizobium sp. M5C.F.Ca.IN.020.32.2.1
GTCTCAATGCGGCGGCGAACGGCGTCGCAATCACAGTCGTCGGCCAGGACATCACCGCTGGTCCGCCGCCGCCGGTGGATGTCGTGGCAGCCGGCGACTTGTTTTACGGGCAAGATCTCGCCGACCGGGTCATCCCCTTCCTCGACCGCTGCCTGGCCGCACGCATCAATGTGCTGATCGGCGACCCGGGCCGGGCCTACCTGCCCCGCTCGCGGCTTCGGCTGCTGGCCGAATACCGCGTGCCGGATGTCGGCGAAGCAAAAGGCGCGGCGAGCGGTGTCTTCTCGTTCGAGCCGGAGTAGCCCTGCGAGTTCAGGTCGTCTCCTTGACCCTTGCCGAAAGAAAGTCGGGCAGGTCGGCAACCGAATCCAGAATGACGTCGGCGATCTGCGATAGCGATTCCCGCGTGCCGGTGCCGGAGAGCACGCCGATTGCCAGACCGCAGCCGCCGGCCCGCGCCATCTCCAGATCGTGGCGATTGTCGCCGACCATGGCGATCGCGGTCGGCCTCAGGCCGGTAAGGTCCGAGAAGGCAAGGATCGTATCCGGCGCCGGTTTCGGATTGGCCACCGCGTCATAACCATAGGCGGCGTCGAACAGCTGCGCGACGCCCAGCGTCAGCAATGTCTTTTCTGCGCCAGTGGTCGAATCGTTGGTGGCGACGCCGAGCCGGTAGGATTTCCTGTGAAGAACGCCGAGCGTCTCGACGATGCCCGGCAGCGCCACCGCCATCGCCGAGCCCTGCACCGAGGTGATCTCGTTGAAGCGGGCGACGGCAAGCATCTGGTCCTCATCCGACAGCCGCGGAAACCAAAGCTCGACGACATCCATGTTGGTGCCGGAGGCGAAGATGGAGTCGGGCTTGAAGCGTTTGGTGGCGAAATCGTAGCCCGCCGCGGCAAGCAGCCTGTCGGCCTTCCAGCGGTCGCCCTCCGACGCATCCATCGCCATGAAATCGGCAACGCCGAGCCATGTTGCGTTGAAGTCGACAAGCGTGCCGTCCTTGTCGAACAATATTCCCTTGATCTCGGCCAAGCCGCTTACTCCGATCCGCGCAATCGGTGGATGTGTCCCACCAGTCCGGCGGTCGAAGCGTCCCGCTTTGCGGCATTCTCCTTGCCTTCCACGACAGGCAGCAGCCCGGTCGCCAGTTCCTTGCCGAGCTCGACGCCCCACTGGTCGAAGGAATTGATGTTGAAGAGCGTGCCTTCGACGAAGACGCGGTGCTCATAGAGCGCGATCAGCCGTCCGAACGTATGCGGATCGAGTTGTCTGTAGAGGATCGTCGTCGAGGGCCGGTTGCCGGAGAAGACGCGGTGCGGGGCGATCCTGTCGACCTCGGCGGGCGCCATGCCTTTCGCCAGCATCTGCGCGCGCGCTTCCTCCAGCGTGCGGCCCTTCATGAAAGCCTCCGACTGCGCCAGGCAGTTGGCGAGCAACAGATCATGGTGATGCTTGAGGTCCGGCTCATGACCGATGGCCGCTGCGAGGAATTCGACCGGAATGAAATCGGTGCCCTGGTGCAGCAGCTGGAAGAAGGCGTGCTGGCCATTGGTGCCGGGCTCGCCCCAGACCAGCGGGCCAGTCGGCGTGGTCACAGCGCCGCCGTCGAGGGTGACGCTCTTGCCGTTCGATTCCATGTCGAGCTGCTGCAGATAGGCCGGCAGCCTCGACAGGCGCTGATCGTAGGGGATGACGGCGCGAGCGGGGTATCTACAGATCACCCGATGCCACCAGCCGACCAGCCCCATCAGCGCCGGCAGGTTCCTGGCCAGCGGCGCAGTCTGGAAATGCTCGTCCATCGCATGCGCGCCGTCGAGAAAGGCGCGAAAATTCTTCGGGCCGACAGCGATCATCACCGGCAGGCCGATCGCGCCCCAGACCGAATAGCGTCCGCCGACCCAGTCCCAGAAGCCGAAGACGCGGTCGGACGCGATGCCGAACTTGGCCACCAACTCCAGCGCCGTCGAGACGGCGGCGAAATGCTTGCCGACCGCTTCCTTGCCGAGCGCCTTCTGCACCCATTCGCGCGCCGTCTCGGCATTGGTCATCGTCTCGACCGTGGTGAAGGTCTTCGAGGCCACGATGAACAGCGTGGTTTCGGCGGAAAGGCCCATCAGCGTGTCGTGGATATGAGCGCCGTCGATGTTGGACACGTAGTGTGTGCGCGGCCCGTCGTGATAGGGCGCCAGCGCCAGCGTCGCCATGGCCGGGCCAAGGTCGGACCCGCCGATGCCGATGTTGACGATGTCGGTGATCTTCTTGCCTGTGGCGCCGGCCGCCTTGCCGGAGCGCACGGCATCGGCGAAGACGCCCATCGCGTCGAGCACGGCGACAACCTCCGCCTTCACATCCTGACCGTCGAGCACGATGCCCTTGCCGTCCAGGTTGCGCAGGGCGGTGTGCAGCACGGCGCGGCCTTCGGTGACGTTGATCTTCTTGCCTGAGAACATCGCGGCGCGCCGGCCTTCGAGATCGGCGGCTTCCGCCAGCTTCTCCAGCATATCCATCGTCTGCGCATCGACCGCGCATTTCGACCAGTCGAGCAGCAGGTCGCCGTCGGTGGCGGAGAATTTTTCGAAGCGCTGCGGATCAGCGGCGAAAGCCTCGCGCATGCTGCCCGATTTGGCCGCACGGTGATCGCGCAGGGCGTCGAGCTGTTTTTGAAAGGACGATTGATCCACTGCCTCACTCCGAGCCTTGAAATGCCAACATAACAGACCGGATGTTTCCGGCGCGTGTCGTCGCGTCCAAACTATCTAGCCGAAATCAACTGGTTTCAATGCGCAGCGATGACGCACGGCGTCACGCAGCGATGACGCACGGCGTCACGCAGCGATGACGCACGGCGTCACGCAGCGATGACGCACGGCGTCACGCCAGGGGATGACGCGTTGCAGCGAAGGATCACTGGCGTAAATCCCAGCGATCAGAAAAATTGATTGGCGCAACAGCTTGTGCCACCGGTACATTCGACTGGTCCAGCGAAGTGAAAAAAGCTGGCCATCGAGGAACATCTTCCATGCCACAGCGAAACGACACGGCCATATGGTCCGGCCTGTTCCGGATTTCGGCGGAATCCGGCCAGACCCTGCAGGCACAGATCCGTCAAGCGATCGTCGCCGCCATCCTCGACCGGCAAATCGCCGCCTCGATGCCGCTTCCGTCCTGCCGGATCCTGGCCGAGAAACTCGGCGTGGCGCGCGGCACCGTGGTGCTGGCCTTCCAGCAACTCGTCGACCAGGGTTTCCTTGTGGCGCGCGAACGGCGCGGCCATTTCGTCAATCCGGACGTGCTGGCGACGCCGGCCAAACCGCACCAGAAGGCGCCCGACCAGGCCAATGAGATCGACTGGAAGGCGCGCCGACAGATCGCGGCCAGCGACATGCCGCCGCCGGCCAAGCACGACAACTGGATCAAGTCGTCCTACCCCTTTGTCTATGGCCAGTTCGATCCGGCACTGTTCCCGACCGCCGAGTGGCGCGAGTGCAACCGCATGGCGCTCGCCGTGCTCGAGATCCGCAACTGGGCGTCCGACATGGTCGACCGCGACGATCCGCTGCTGATCGAGCAGATCCAGGCGCGGCTGTTGCCGCGGCGCGGCATCTTCGCCAACCCCGATGAGATCATCGTCACGCTCGGCGCGCAGAATGCGCTCTACATGCTGGCGACGCTGCTGATGACCAAAGGCTCCAAGGTCGCCATGGAAGACCCCGGCTATCCCGACGCACGCTCGATCTTCCGACTGGCGGGCGCCGACGTCACACCGGTCCCGGTCGACCACTCCGGCATCGTAACCGCTTCTATTCCCAGCGATTCCGGCTTCGTCTTCGTGACGCCCAGCCACCATTGCCCGACCATGGTGCCGCTGTCGGCGGAGCGCCGGCAGGACCTGCTGGCGCGCGCCAATCGTCACAACCAAATCGTCATCGAGGACGGCTATGACAGCCAGCTTCTGGACGAAGCGCCGCAGCAGGCGCTGAAGAGCCTCGACCGCTCGGGCCGCGTCATCTATGTCGGCTCAATGTCGAAGACGCTGGCTCCGGGCCTTAGGCTCGGCTACATCGTTGCCTCGGCCGGGCTGATCTCCGAGCTTCGCGCGCTACGCCGCTTCATGCTCCGTCATCCGCCGGCCAACAACCAGCGCGCGGTCGCACTGTTCTTGTCGCTTGGCCACCATGAGGCGCTGGTGCGGCGGCTGTCGAGCGCTTTCGACGAACGGCGCAAGCGTCTGATCCATGCAATTTCCGCTTTCCTGCCGGAGTGGCGCTCGACCGATTCCGCCGGTGGCGCGTCGCTCTGGCTCGAAGGGCCGCGCGGCACCGATTCGCGCGGGCTGGCCGAGGCCGCCGCCACGCGCAGCGTCATCATCGAGCCTGGCGACCGCTTCTTCGACCGCACCGAAAAGCCGTCGCGCTTCATGCGGCTGGGCATCTCCTCGATTGCGCTGCAGCACATCGAGCCCGGCATCCGCGAACTGGCGACGGCGGCCGGGCGCAGGCCGGCGGCGGCTTGATGCCTCGGTCGGGGCGTAACAGAGACCGGCCGCCATTCTTTAGCGCTCTGGCATATGTGACGGGACCGTCTGGCTCATAGGCTGCACCAATGCCGGCGGCATAGTTCGAGGCATAAGGGGACGAAGCACGCCGATGGTGGACCAACCACCGCCGCCCGCTTCGCAGCTAAAGGTGGAGTGCCTCCCATGTCAGTGGCTGTTGAGAAGCCGGATACGACCTCGGACCAACGTTCGCGGCGTTCCGGGGGGCGCGAAGCGCGCCGCGCCATGCGGGCGGCGCCGCTTGCCGACGATATCAAGCCGGTGCGCGCCGGCCTTGAAGGCGGAAGCTACGGGCCGCTCAGCGAAAACGACCGCGAGCGCATCCACGAAGCGGTGCTGACGCTGCTTGAAACGGTCGGCTTCGCCAATGCCATCCCATCCTGCATCGAGGCGCTGACCAAGGCCGGCGCCACGCTCGGCGAGGACGGCCGCATTCGTTTTCCGCGCGCGCTCGTCCTCGACACCATCAAGAAGGCCGCACGCCACTTCACCCTTCATGGCCAGGATCCCAAGCACGACATGCTGATCCAGGGCAAGCGCGTGCATTACGGCACGGCGGGCGCCGCCGTGCATCTGGTCGACGTCGAGAAGCGCGAGTATCGAGAGTCGCTGCTGCAGGACATCTATGACGCGGCCCGCATCGTCGAAGGGCTCGACAACATCCATTTCTTCCAGCGGCCGATGGTGCCGCGCGACATTCCCGATCCGCTCGACATGGATTTCAACACGCTCTACGCCTGCGTGATGGGCACGTCGAAGCATGTCGGCACGTCCTTCACGGTGCGCGAGAACGTCAAGCCGGCGCTCGACATGCTCTATGCCATTGCCGGCGGCGAAGAGAATTTTCGCGCGCGGCCTTTCGTCTCCAATTCGAACTGTTTTGTCGTGCCGCCAATGAAATTCGCCGAGGACGCCTGCGGCGTGCTCGAGGCCTGCGTCGAAGGC
>NZ_RZSX01000404.1:0-5503 GCF_004023105.1 Mesorhizobium sp. M5C.F.Ca.IN.020.32.2.1
GGTCTGATCTGCCTCGTCATTGCCCTGCTTTTCGGCTGGAACTTCATCGCCGCTTTGATTTGGGGATGCTTGACCGGTGCCGTGCAAGCCGGTGCGATCAGGTTGATCCACGGAAGAGCAGATCGACTTTGAACCGCAAAACACCTGTGGCATGAAGAAGCCCGCTTTTCAGCGGGCTTTTTCACCCCCATGATAGGCTGATCACCTCACCCAAAAGGCGCCGCCATCTCCATAACGGTCGCCATTTCCCTTTCCTCGAGACGCTCCCGCCTCGCGATCAAATATGCCGCGATGTATACCAGCTTCCCGATGGATTCCCGGTGATCGGCGGGCTGATACGCAATCACGTCGCGCCGCGCCGCGGCCTCGTCCAACGCGATCACATCGCCAGCCCCGGGCCCCTTCTCAGCCTCTCGCAACGCTTTGGCCGCTCTTTGAGCTTCGACATGTCGTTCGGTTATGTCGGCCAGGGTGCCGAGCCGCGCCTCAGCATTAATCGCCGTGCGATTCTGCCGAGTGAAATAGTTGTCTCCGGATAGGTCATTTGAAGATTTTCCTAGGCTCAGCATGGCTTCATTCCTCATGCGGGCACACTCCGCCCCTGCCACCCCGGCCAAAATCGAGTTGATAAAAACGTTGATCAAGGACGAGAGCACGATAGGATACGAAACGAAACGAAAGCAGCGCCTGTAAGCCATTGATTAAGAATGGAAAAATTTTTCTCCCTCCGCCGGGAGACGAAAGTGATTTCAAAGATATATTCAAGCGGTTGGCCGCGGCGGGTGCTGGTAGGCCATTGGGCAAGGACGGGGTTCCTGCAGGCCCATGGACTCCCGAGCTTCTCGCAGAGGCGATTTCACAGATTGATTCCAACCGGATTGGGGTCGATCTGCGAACGGTGCAGCTTTGGTTTCAAGAGAACGAGAAGGGAATTAGCACTGCCAATATTCGTTGGCTGGCGAGGGTTTTTGGCTGCGATGATCCGGCGGCAACCAGCGAATGGCAGATGGAGCTTAGTGCGGCGCAATCGCGGTTATCGGCCAAGAGACGAGAATGGAAGAGAGCCGGAAGCAGCGTTGCACAGGAGATTCCAGACACAGCACTGGCTGCGACCTTCGATGACGACACAGCGTCTCCGGCAGAGCTAAAACGGGATACTGACGCCAAGGGGCCGACGAGGCGTTTTAGTTTGGCGAGGAAATCGGAGGCGTTTTTTAGTCACGGATCTCCCCTGAATTTACCGGCGTCGGTGTTTGCCGGCATGACCGCCCTCGGCTTTTTGTCGTACATCATTGGTATCCACAACGTCACCTACGAGCGAGCGGACGGGCTCGTTAAGCAGGTTGGATTCCTTTGGGCCGCAAATTGGACACTCGACTTTATGGTGTTCTTACCGCTGTTTTTCTTCTTCGTTATAGAGTTGCTGGTCTTCTGGAAAAGTGAGGGGCGCAGAAAGCTCGCAGCGCAGGGCGATCAGGTGGAAAGCGACGACGCCTGGTTGCGCAACGTTGACGCTTCCTCGTACACATATTGGTCGGTTTTTTTGATTTGCTTGCTGTTCGCGGGTCTTTTTCAATGGATCGGCGTGTCCTTGATCCCATTGATGAAGGGCGGTGGCAACTATGCCATGGATTGGGGAAAAATAGCTCTTGTGCGTCCTGAGGTCATATCTGTCCCCGAAACAGTCGTTTTTACGGGGCTCGCTTACCTATACATGTGCCTGGTGTTTTATCTTTTCTTCGCAGGTCTCATTTTGCTCTATACGGTTGTTCATGATCTTTGGAGAATTGGAGACGGATTGAAGAAGCTGCCGCATGTTGATCATCAGCAAGAGCTCAATGAAGCCGGCCTCACAGTGATGCGTGGGGTTTTTCGGTGTACTGTTTTGGGGGTTCTGGTCGCCATATGGATGAAGGTCCAAAGCTCTTATCTGGCATCCAGTGGTGAGAATATTGTGGCGTGGTTGGTCGGCGATATGTCCTCGATGTTCCAAGGTCGCGATGATGTGAGCACCGGGTTCCGCTATCGTATGCCGACGCATTACACCAGCCTTCTTATCGTTATTTCGACCTGTTTTGTATTTCTGTATGGCTCCATCCGATTAGGTGTCGGAGGTCGATTTCATGCGCCTTTGTGGAAGATGTCGGCGGTCGTGGCGTTACTTGTTGTCAGCTACTTGTTGATCGACGCGTTTGCCGGCTTTTCCACCCTTCTGGCCATTTCAGTGCTAGTCGCACTATACGGCCTGTTCGATCCAGGATTAGGCCGCTGGCGAGCGAGCGAGTTAGGAAACAATCAGAGTGTTTCATAGTTGGCTCGATCGTTGGGACGAACGCCGGGCCCTTCGCGGAGAGGAAGGGAAGAAACCAACGGATTTCGTCCTTGACGCGGAACGCGCCTTTCCAGGTGCGAAGAAGATAACAAGTATCGAGGAATTCTGTGCCCTTGCGGACCAAGCCGTGGCTGATCCAGCCTTTTTCGATGAGCCGAGTGTGAGTGATCAGGGTTTTGAAAGGCTAGATGGGTGTCTCAAATTTTCATCGGACATTTCTACTGATATCGAACAAAACAATGTCGTCTCGGCGAAAATCACAGAAAGCGGGTCGTTCGATCAGGCGATGGTGATTTTTCACCATTGGAATGCAAGCGCCCGGAATCGTCAGATTGCCAACTTTTTCTCGCAGCGTGGCATCACGGTTGTCGAGATTGCTATGCCTTATCACTTCGAACGCAGCCGTCCCGGCTCCGTGCACGCCGACTATATGCTTAGCCCTAATCTCGGTCGAACGATCCAATCTGTAAGGCAGGCAGTGTTGGATGGGCGAAAACTCATACGTTGGTTGAAAAGCGAAGGCTATCGAGAGATTTCGGTTCTCGGAATGAGCTTAGGTTCGTGGGTTGCGGCCATAGTCGCGGCACACGACTTGGCTGTGTCAAAAGCCTCGTTGTTTCTGACGGCGGGGAGTCTAGCGGATATGGTTTGGACGGGCCGCGCGACACGATCGATACGCGATAGCCTTGAGCCTGAGATTGAGCTGACCGATCTCAGAAGGGCCTGGGGTCCACTTAACTTGGAGAATTACGCGCATAGTTTTGCACGGCCTGATCTCGATCTTCAGGTTGTGTTGGCTAAGAGAGACAAAGTGGTGTTGCCAGAGCTATCGGAGAGGTTCATGCAGAGGCTTAAGGACGCCGGGGCTAGGCCAAATATTTTGGAATTAAACTGTGGTCACTATTCGCTCGCCATGCCGCCTTACATTTTGTTGGCCGGTTTGAGCTTGAAGCGGCTGCTAACGCGCGGTCGTTGAGCGGTTTCTGTCGTCTGCTAACAAGTCGGCCCGGCGAGCATGAGTTTGGCGTTGGCCGGTCAGTTCACCAGCAAATTCTCTGGTAGGCAGGTCTACCGGAAGCAATGACCCTGAGCGGACATAGACTGCGCCAGAAATGAAGCGCGCGAAGCGAATTTTCGCGGCCGTTGCGCATTGCTTTGATCCAGCCGGAGTCAGCAAAATGGGACAGCGATAACCTATGTACCGGGCGTCGTCCGTTGGAGACCAGCCGGCATGTGGTAACGGGCAAAACTCGTTTCCCCAGTTCGTCGGTTTGCTGTACCGGTCGGCGACAAGAAATTCAGGGCACAGAGTTATGGCGAGACAATTCTTCCGGGGCCGTCCCTTCCGAAATACCCACGAAAACAGGGCCTTCGACCGGCTTTGTCATGCGGTTGAGCTCTACACTCAAAACACCGACGACGTTCGGGTTATAGGCAACGTCGAGTACGACAGTGGTCAGATCGATGCGCTCGTGCTCAAGAGCCATGCCATCACCATTGTCGACTTCAAGGACTGGGGTGGGGTCATCACGATTGGTCCAAACCTTCCATGGGTGAACCAGGACGGCCTCAAGGTGAAAGGCGGGAGCTATGCAAACCCCTTCATGCAAATCTGCGCCTATCGTGCCGAACTGGCTTCGGATTTGGAGACCGCCAAGTGGCCGGGCCAGGACTATTCGCACATCTCCGGATTTGTCCTGTTTCTGCAGAATACGGAGTTCCAAATGTACCCCCATGATCCCTTCAGCAGAGAGACTGGTCATTGGTTCAGCGCCGGTGACTGGGACGGTGGCATACAGCACATCTGCCACCTGTCATCCCCAAAGCTGGACCTCTCGGTCGCCCAGCTCGACGAACTGGTCTCCCTTCTGGGGGTCAAAACCTACATACCTCAGCCAGAAGGCAGGCTTGTGCCAGCACGTGACCTGTAGCCGGAGTCCACGATACCTTCTGTCCGTCGAGGCGCGACGAAGACGATGGGCGAAAACTATCGTTGGGTGGGCCCAGAAGACGCTGCCGCCAGGAGCCTTAGGGGATAGAGACGCCATGGCCGCTTTTGGCGCGACTTGCTCGTTCAGATCGACGATCGCGGGCTTTCTTCAATGAACCGTCATCGCTATGGCATCACCCGAATGGCGCCGCCGCTTCCATCACCATCGCCATTTCGCTTTCCTCGAGCCGGACCTCTGCAGCGATCAAGAACGCCGAGATGTAGGCCAGCTTGTTGATCGACTCCTGATAATCGAGCGGGCGATACTCCATGACAATGCGACGGGCCGTAGCCTCTTCCGTCACCACGGCCAACAGTGCGCTGGCATAGGCGACGCTACTGACGTCGCCGGCCGCACGACGATCGTCCCATTCTCGCACGACATCAGCCGCGGCCTTTTGCGCTGCCATATGCCGCTCTGTAATTTCGGCCAGGCTCAGCCCGACCCCCTCTATCCTCGCTTCAACCATTGCCGCATCAGCTCCTTTTAAGCGGCCACCCTTCTTTCCCTTCCAGTGGAAGGCAGGGCAGGCCTCGTCCTGCCCCTGCCCGTCCGGCGAGGACCGGGAGAACGGGGGACAAGCAGAAAACCGGAAGGGGGATCGCCCACCCGAAGGGCCGGCCGGAGTCCGCGGAGCGGATTCCGGCCGGTGCTGCAGGCCGTAGGCCGAAGCATGGGGAAAGCCGGTTTTCTGCTTGTGGGGGAGAGAGGGCAGAGCCCTTTCTTCCCTCTCAGTGACTTGAATGTGGTTGAAAATTTCGATCAGGCGCACGAGGGGCAAACGTGCGACTGCTTACATTTGGTAATTTCTTGTCACTGTGGCGCGCTGCTAACGCCGGTTCTGTCGCCAACGATCAATATGGCGACCTATTCGACTTTGTATGGTCTAGGTTGCATTTCCGCCGACTGTTGCGCGCGTGCCGCCTTTTGAACGTTGATGTTCCGCCCAAACGCGTTTGACCTGGCTTTCGCTGCATCCTGCGAGTCTAGCAGTGCGAGCGATGCTGTTTCCGCCCGTTCTCAGGGCGACGATTCTTTCGTGTGTCGCCGCATCCGCCTGTCTGCCGGCGTATTTGCCGTTGGTCCTTGCTCGATCGATGCCCTGGCGCTGGCGCTCACGCCGATCCTCGAAATCGTCGCGAGCGACCTGCAGGGCGAGTTTCAGCAACATCTCTTGCAC
>NZ_RZSX01000405.1:0-5495 GCF_004023105.1 Mesorhizobium sp. M5C.F.Ca.IN.020.32.2.1
GCGATCCTCGACGAGCAGGAGCCGGTTTACCGGAACTGATGCCTAAAGGCCCAGCTCAGCCCGCAACTCGTCGGCGCTGTTGATGACGATCGCGCCCGGCGGCCCTTCCATAGGCACTTCCGGCCAGAAGATCGTCCTCATCCCCGCCGCCAATCCCGCCGTGACGCCGGTCACGCTGTCGTCGACGGCCACGGCATCGGCCGGATCGACATCGGCCAGCCATGCGGCGCGCAGGAACGGCTCGGCATGCGGCTTGCCTTCGCGCACGTCGTTGCGGCTGACCGTCTTCATGCCGGGATAGAAAAGACCGACCATGCGCAGATTGGCGTCGACGACCAGCCGGTCGGAATTGGACACCACCGCTTGCGCCACGCCAAGCGCGCGCAGCTCGTTGAAGATCTCGATCGCGCCGGGGCGCGGCTTCAGCGTCTCGGCCATCGGCAAATAGTGGTCGTATTTGCGTACGATCCAGTCATCGAAGGGCAGGTCGAGGCCGAACTCGTCGCGCAGCATCTCGTAGACCGGCCATGCGGCAATGCCGAGCACCCGCTCATGCAGGTCGGCCGGCGCCGCGATGCCGACGCTGTGCAGCGCCGCAATCAGCGCCGCCTCGTGCAATGGCTCGCTGTCGACCAGCGTGCCGTCCATGTCCCAGAAAACCGCTTTCGGCGTCATGCGAGGCTCCTTTGTCCGAATCCCTTAAAGGGTTTGCGTCGGGAGATAAACCGCCGCGCCGACATTGCCGGACTCATGAATTGCCGGACTTCAAAAACTGCTTGGCTACGATCATCCCCTGGAAACACCACAGGCACCTTGAGTACCTACCTAAGCAATTGCTCTGTCGGTAGGCAATTGCGCCCAAGCGCATTTCGCCGTAAAAGTAAGGCGCTCCGTCTCGATTGTCGGGGCAGGGAGGCAGCAAGTTGAATTCCCGGCAGGACAGCGGCAGCAACAGGCTGGACGACGCGGCGCGCGCCGGCTGGCTCTATTATGTCGCAGGTAACACGCAAGACCAGATCGCCTCGACGCTCGGCATCTCACGACAGACGGCGCAGCGGCTGGTGTCGCTGGCGGTGTCGGAAGGGCTTATCAAGGTCCGTGTCGACCACCCGATCGCCAATTGCCTCGACCTCGCGGCCCGGCTGAAATCGCGCTTCGCGCTCGATCTGGTCGAGGTGGTGCCGAGCGATCCCGCTTCCTCCTCCACCATCGGCGTCGCCGTGGCGGCGGCTGCCGAAATCGAAAGACGGTTGCGCTCGCCGACGCCGATCGTCATGGCGATCGGCACCGGCCGCACGCTGAAGGCGGCGATCGAGCAGCTGCCGCCGATGGAATGTCCGCAGCACAAGGTGGTGTCGCTGACTGGTAACATCTCGCCCGACGGTTCGGCCGCTTTCTACAACGTTATCTTCACCATGGCCGACAGGGTCAAGGCGCGCTCCTTCCCAATGCCGTTGCCGGTCATCGCCTCCTCGCCGGAAGAGCGCGAGATGCTGCTCAGCCAACCGATGATCCAACCGACGCTAGCACTTGCCGCGGAGGCCGACGTCACCTTCGTCGGCATCGGCGATCTCGGCCCCAAGGCGCCGCTTTACGAGGACGGCTTCATTTCGCAAAGTGAACTGAGGGCGCTGCAAAAAGCGGGCGGCGTCGCTGAGATCGTCGGCTGGGTGTTCGATCGCGAAGGCCGGATGATTGAGGGCATCACCAATGACAGAGTGTCCTCGGCACCTTTGCCGTCGCGTGAAAAATCGCTGGTGATCGCGCTCGCCATGGGCGAGCGGAAACTACCGGGCATCCTTGCGGCTGTAAACCGGCGGCTGGTCAACGGTCTCATCACCGACGAGCAGACCGCCGCCGCCTTGCTGGCCACCAGCTGATTTGCGATAAGTCCAGCAAGGCTATTTGCGCCGGCCGTAAGGATCGTTGCCGTCGAGGAAACCCATGTCGCGCTGCAGATGCGGCGGCAATTCCCTGATGTCGAGATAAGCCCGTTTTCTGGCTCCGTGCCGTGCCAATCCACGCGCCAGCCGCAAAAACCAGCCTCGGCCTGGCGTCAGAAATAGCTTTTCCTGTACAATGGTCATGATCGTCAGCCTTCGTTATTTCTGGACGAGAGTAATCGTCGACCTCAAATATCGGCTGGATCGGGCCTTGCTGCCAATCAAACGTCGATCACGGCCCATAAGGAGGGCTTATGCCTGAACTCAAGTCACGGCAGGTCTCCCAGCTCCCTCCGCTTCAGGCGATCCGGGTGTTCGAGGCGGTGGCGCGGCATCTTTCCTTTACCAAGGCAGCCGGCGAGCTCGGCATGACGCAGGCGGCGGCGAGCTATCAGATCAAGCTTCTGGAGGAGCGCGTCGGCGCGCCTTTGTTCCTGCGCCGGCCAAGGCAGATCGTGTTGACCGAGGCCGGGCAACGCATGGCGCCTGCGGTCAGCGAGGCGTTCGCCCTGTTGGGTGGAGCCTATGCCGCGGCGCGCAGCGGCGCCGATGGGATGCTCTGCGTCTCGACGCTGCTGACCTTTGCCTCGAACTGGCTGGCGCAGCATCTCGGCTCGTTCCAGGTCGCGCATCCGTCGCTGGCCGTGCGTCTCGATACATCGAACCGCCTCGTCGATTTCGCCCGCGAGGACATCGACATCGCCATCCGTTCGGGCGGCGGAAACTGGCCGGGCGTGGAGGTGCACAAGCTTTTCAATGCGGACTTCACGCCGATGCTGAGCCCGAAACTCGCGGCGACCATCGGCGGGGTGAAGGAGCCGGCCGACCTGTTGCGCCTGCCGATCCTCGATCCCGGCGACATCTGGTGGCGGGACTGGTTTATCGCTGCCGGCCTGCCGGTCGAGGAACTGGCCAAGCGCCCCGGCTCCAGCATGGGGGCGCAGGCCTATGAGGCAAACGCCGCGATTGCCGGGCAGGGCGTGGCGATTGTGACGGCCGCTCTCTTCAAGGCCGAGCTTGCCGATGGCCGCCTGATCCAGCCTTTCGATCTGGTCGGCGACGACGGCCAAGCCTACTGGCTGGTCTATCCCCAGGCGCGGCGCAACGTGCCGAAGATCCGCGCTTTTCGCGAATGGATCCTGGCTGAGATTGCCGGCCAGTAGGTCGGCAATTGTCCAATCAAGTGGGCGCCGAAATCCGGCATTTCGCGTGTGCCGATAGCCATCCCACTGTTCTTCAAATACCCCCGAACGCGTCTCGAACCGGATGCCGCACGAGCTTTCGTGCTGCGCTGCAGCAACGAATCCGGCTTGACATAAATCATACAAAATGAGTAATTGCTCACAACCAAGGCAAATGCTCAGCTTGGTCTATGGGAGGAATCTGATGAAACTTCGCACGCTCACCCTGGGTCTGTTGTCGGCCAGCACCCTCGCGTTCGCCGCGCATGCCGAATCCATCACCATCGCCACCGTCAACAATGGCGATATGGTCCGCATGCAGACGCTGACCGACGACTTCACCGCCAAAAATCCCGATATCCAGCTCCAGTGGGTCACGCTCGAGGAGAATGTGCTGCGTGAGCGCGTCACCACTGACATCGCCACCAAGGGCGGCCAGTACGACGTGATGACCATCGGCACCTACGAAGTTCCGATCTGGGCCAAGCAGAGCTGGCTGCTGCCGCTCGACAATCTCGGCGACGACTATGACGTCAAGGACATCATCCCGGCCATCGCCAACGGCCTGTCGGTCGACGGCAAGCTTTATGCGGCACCGTTCTACGGCGAAAGCTCCTTCGTCATGTACCGCAAGGACCTGATGGAGAAGGCCGGGCTGACCATGCCCGACGCGCCGACCTGGGACTTCTTCAAGCAGGCCGCCGAGAAGATGACCGATCGCGCCAACGGCGTGAACGGCGTCTGCTTGCGGGGCAAGGCCGGCTGGGGCGAGAACATGGCCTTCCTGACCGCCATGTCGAACTCCTTCGGCGCACGCTGGTTCGATGAGAACTGGAAGCCGCAATTCGACCAGCCCGAGTGGAAGAACACGCTGCAGTTCTATGTCGACCTGATGAAGGCCAATGGCCCCGAGGGCGCATCTTCGAACGGCTTCAACGAAAACCTGGCGCTGTTCCAGCAGGGCAAGTGCGGCATGTGGATAGACGCCACCGTCGCTGCGTCCTTCGTCTCAGACCCGAAGAACTCCACGGTCGCCGATAAGGTCGGCTATGCGCTGGCGCCCGACAATGGCTTGGGCAAGCGCGGCAACTGGCTGTGGGCCTGGTCGCTGGCCATTCCCGCCGGCACGCAGAAGGCTGACGCCGCTCAGAAGTTCGTGTCCTGGGCAACCAGCAAGGACTATCTCGAGCTCGTTGCATCGAAGGAAGGCTGGGCCAATGTTCCGCCCGGAACGCGCTCCTCGCTCTACGCCAACCCCGAATACCAGAAGGCGGCGCCCTTCGCCAAGATGACGCTGGACTCGATCAACGCCGCCGATCCGACGCATCCGACCGTCAAGCCGGTACCCTATGTCGGTGTCCAGTTCGTCGCCATCCCTGAGTTCCAGGGCCTTGGCACCACCGTCGGCCAGCTCTTTTCGGCCGCACTCGCCGGCCAGACCAGCGTCGACGACGCCTTGAAGCAGGCCCAGGACGCTGCCACCGCAACGATGACCGAGGGCGGTTATATCCAGTAGGCTCCTCCCGGTGCCGAACGCCGGTTGCCCATCATGGCCGGCAGCAGGGGCCGCCCGAATCCCAGTTCGGGCGGCCACCTTCAAACTCTGAAAATTTTGCTGACCTTTGAAGGGTGACCGTCATGGCTACTCAGCAGACCCGTTCGCTTGCCCGCTTCATGATGGCGCCATCCGTGGTGCTGCTGTTCGTCTGGATGATCGTTCCGCTGGCATTCACCCTGTGGTTCTCCTTCCAGCAGTACAACCCGCTCAATCCGATCCGCGACGGGTTCGTCGGCTTCTCGAACTACGCCCTTTTCTATTCCAATCCGGCATTCCTGCAGTCGATCCTCAACACGCTAATCCTCGTGGCCAGCGTGCTTTTGATCACGGTGATCGGCGGCATCCTGCTGGCGCTGCTGATCGATCAACCGATGTGGGGACAGGGCATCGTCCGCATCCTCGTCATATCGCCGTTCTTCGTCATGCCGCCCGTGGCCGCACTGGTCTGGAAGAACATGATCATGCATCCGCAATACGGCGTCTTTGCCGACATTGCGCGCTTCTTCGGCGGGCAGCCGATCGACTGGTTTGGGCAGTATCCCATGCTAGCGATCATCATCATCGTCGCCTGGCAGTGGCTGCCGTTTGCGACATTGATCCTCTTGACGTCCCTGCAGTCGCTCGACGGCGAGCAGAAGGAAGCCGCCGAGATGGACGGGGCCGGCTTCATCAGCCGCTTCATCTATTTGACGCTGCCGCATATGTCGCGCGCCATCACCGTCGTCATCCTGATCCAGACGATCTTCCTTCTGTCGGTCTATGCCGAGATCCTCGTCACCACCAATGGCGGCCCGGGCTACGCCTCCACCAACC
>NZ_RZSX01000406.1:0-5492 GCF_004023105.1 Mesorhizobium sp. M5C.F.Ca.IN.020.32.2.1
TAGGGGAACCCGCACCTCTGCTGTAACAAAAGACACGAGCCCATTCGGCGCGCGCCATGGCTCAGTACGGCGCGGGCATGAACGCGGCCTGTTTGTTCCAACAGGCTCCGATCGCTTCCGCCCGGTCAATTCGCCTGGAACAAAACTTTCCAGAGGTGGTTTTCCCCGTGAAGGGACAGACTTTTCGAAGGAGACGTCTCGTGAAAAAAGTTCTGATCACCAGTATGCTGGCCATCGGCGTTGGCTGTGGAGCAGCGCTCGCTCAGGAACAGCAGCCGGCGCAAACCCAGTCGGGCGCCGACACCAATTGCCCGGCCGGCTCGGCCGGTTGCCCGGAAGGTGCGACGGGCGAACAGTCCCAAGGTAAGGCCGAGGAGCAAGCTCAAGGCAAGGCGAAGATGCAGACCGATGAGCAAGCCCAGGGCAAAGCCGGCGCAACCACCGAGCAGCAGACCCAAGGCGAGGCTGGCGCCACAACCGACCAACAGGCGCAGGACAAGGCCAAGGTCCAGACCGAGCAGCAGACCCAGGGCGAGGCCGGTGCCACCACCGAGCAGCAGACTCAGGGCACGACCTCTACTCAGGATGAGACTTCGACCGGCGCGATCAGCAATGTGACCGTTGAACAGAAAACGGAAATCACCCAAATCCTCAAGCAGGAGAGGCTCGAACCGGTCGCCAGCGTTGATTTTGATATCTCAGTGGGTGTCGAGGTTCCGCGGCAGAAGGTTAAGCTGCGTCGTCTGCCACCGCGAATCGTCGAGATCGTTCCGGCTTACGAATCCTATGAGTATTTCGTATTGGCCGATGGCCGAATCGTCATCGTCGACCCGGGTACGCTCAAGATCGTCCTTATTCTGACCTAACGCCCTTCTTCGGTAAAGGAGGGGTCCGCGGCCCCCACGGCGGTCCCCTTCAACATGCATCGGTTGAAGTTGGAGAGGAGTCTCCATTTCTCGAACGGCGGCTGTTTACGTCGCCAGTACACCGCCGTTCTAGCTGGCGGGGCTTTTTGCGGTTGAGGACCCTCCCCAGCCGTAACCTCATGGATCACCCTCGACGGCGCCCTTCTTTGTCGAAAACGCCTGAGATAGGGCTTCAGTCTGTCCGCTGGTAGACTATGGGCTGGCGCAGGCAGTGCTTTGGTCCGGGACCGCTATCGCAAAAGCCTGAGATGGGAGAGTTTTCAGGAACCGAGCTCCTGCAGGCGTCGTTGCGATGCCAACCCGTGACAGGAGGCTGCAATGGACCCCAGCATTCACCAAGCACGCTGGCTTCTTTTTCCGGTATTTGGCTTGGTGTTCGGGGTCGCGGCCGTCGGGCTTATTATCGGCTGACGGGCCCGATCAATGAAGGCAACACACTTGCGCAGTAACGAGTCCCTTCCTGCGCTAGCGAGACCCACCGGTTTCTCCCCGTGAGACTGGTGGGTCTTGACACCGCCTGATGATGGCGAAAGCGTGATAGATGGTGCAGAGTACAGAGGATTGGCTCGGGCGAATTCGAAACAGGTGGTAATGCAACGCAGACCGTGACGGTCAGAGGATATTCTAGCGTGCTATTGGCAAATTCATTGACCACAGACGCGATACGGCCGCAACGCCTGAGGCTTCGTGAGGCAAGAGTTCTCGCCATGATGAATGTGCGGCCTTCGTGCTCTCAATCGCAGCGCAGGCTCAAATCTCTTCGAAGGCTTCGCGTCGCCATCTGCCTCACCGCATCGACCTTGATTCTCGTCGTGAGCCCCTACCGTGTGGCACCGGACGGCCTGTCCCTGACGCTTAGCCCGCAGGCCGCCCAGGCACAAGGGAACTCTGGGAACGCTGGGAACTCCGGGAACTCTGGAAACTCTGGAAACTCCGGGAACTCCGGGAACGCTGGAAACTCCGGGAACGCTGGAACTCCCGGGAGCTCGAACTCCAATGCCAACGCGGGCAAGGGCAAATCAAAATCGTCAAAAGGCAATCCCCCTGCAAATCCAGTTGCCGCGGTAAACCCCGCCAACAAGCCAAAAGTATATGTCAACGCGACCACTGGAGACCGGATCGAAGTGCGCGGGCCAAGTGTGGGTGTAGTGCATTCCAACGGACTCAGCGAGCGCATCGACGGTGGCCATTATGAAATGCGGGATGCGATGGGCCGCACCATCATTCGGCGGCAGGCAACGAACTCCGATCGGGCAAGACTGCTCGGCATGATCGAGTGATGGCGAGTTCACAGGCCGCAAGGCTACCTTGCTTCACGCAGGATGGCGGGCAGGCGGACGCTGATGCTCGGTCGCGTCGCGCAGTGTCATCGCGGCTTCGGTCCGGTTGCTCACATTGAGCTTGGCGAGAATTCGCGTCATATGATGCTTTATGGTTTTCTCGTGCAGGTTCAGCTGAAGACCGATCCGCTTGTTGCTCAATCCCGCGGCAACGAGCGTCAGGATCTCTCTTTCGCGGCTGGTGAGTTCGGCCAGCGCGTCGGGTTTCGCGGTCGCGGTTGACTGGGCAGACAAGTCGACCAGCACGCGCGCCGACAATTGCGGGCAAACATACCGCTCGCCCATAGCCACCGTGCGCAGTATGGCGGCCAGGGTTCTCGACCCGACCCCCTTCAGGACATAGCCTCTTGCCCCGCTCTGCAAGGCGGTCATGACATGCTGGTTTTCCTCCGAAACGGTCAGCATCACGATTTTCAGATCCGGATGCCGCTCCAGAGCCGGTTCGATCGCACTGAGGCCCCCTCCAGGCACCGAGATGTCCATCAGGAGAATATCGAGCTGCTGGTCTTCCGATATCCGCAAGGCATCGTCTCTACTGCTGCCTTGGGCAACGATCTCGAACCCGCCGATCTGCTCGAGAGTGCGCACGACGCCCTCCCTGAACAGCGGATGGTCGTCGATGATGGCGAGCTTTATGGCGGCTGCCATCACGCCTGTCCTATTTCAATTATGTTGAGAACCATTTTCACCACCGTGCCATTCTGTGAAGATGTTACACCAAATTGGCCGCCGAGGCTTTCTACCCGCTCACGTAGCCCGATGAGCCCCAGCCTTTCAGGGTGGAT
The DNA here is from genome assembly GCF_004023105.1 of Mesorhizobium sp. M5C.F.Ca.IN.020.32.2.1. Lineage (NCBI taxonomy): Bacteria > Pseudomonadati > Pseudomonadota > Alphaproteobacteria > Hyphomicrobiales > Phyllobacteriaceae > Mesorhizobium > Mesorhizobium sp. M5C.F.Ca.IN.020.32.2.1. Next base: position 3,052 of record NZ_RZSX01000406.1, read on the forward strand.
GATCTTCGGGTCGAAACCTGGGCCGGTGTCGGAAACCTCGATAGAAACGCGCTCCCCGTCGAAATGTTTCGCGACCGATTGACCGGCACCCCCGGCGTGGCGAAAGCCGTTGTTCAGCGCTTCCTGAATGAAGCGAAAGATGCAGATCTTGGCCGCTGGTGACAAGGGTGCGTGCCCCCCGGTCATGGACAGCATCACTTTGACGCCGGTCCGTTCGTCGTGCGCTCGCACGGCAAGCTCAAGGATTTCCGTCAGCTCGGCATTCTCGACATGCGGCAGCATGAGGCCCTTGCTGACATTCCTGATTTCTCGCATCGCATCGTCCAAATTCGCTTTGACCACCTGCAATTCCCGTGCGCGCGCCGCGGCCGGCGTGGCAGGATCGGCTAGCACGGGGCTGTCAATCCCTAGCGCAGCGAGGGCAACCAGTTGCGCCGGCCCGTCGTGCAGGTCCGCGCCGATCCGCCTGAGGTAACGTTCGTTAAGTGCCGTGGCGCGCTGCGAAGCACGCTGCACCCGCAATCTCAACATTCTGTTCTGAGCAACCAGATCGGAAAGTTCGGCAATGCGCCGCTTCAAGGAGTGGCTCTGGGAACGAATCGTGCGGCTGCCACGAAAAACGATCGCCGAAAGCCCAAGGAAAAAAAGTGCGGTAACGGCAGCGACATCGAACCAGGTCCGAACGAGTGCCTGCCGGAGGTCCATTTCAAAATCGGTGGCGATCTCGTCGAATTCCAAAACGGCTACGACTTCGCCCGACCACGGCTGAAGCATCGGATTATAGATTTCAAGAAGATGCAAGCCGCTGTCCCTCTCAGCCTGATTGTCATAGTGCCTGTCCAATTCAGCAACTATGTCGCCTGCGAATGCGGCCCGGAGATTGTCGCTGAGTGGAAAGCGCTTCCCGACCAAATTTTTATTGGTTGAATAGAGGATGGTGCCGTCGCGGCGCCAGAGCTTGAAGGATTCGAGCCTTGTGCCGAGTGCGCCTTGCCCCAGCGTCTCATCTAGCGCGTGGGCAACGCTCTCCTCCAGCACCTCGCTCCTGCGCATGTCGGGGAGCAGCGGCGCGATAACGCTGTCGACGTAAAGAGCAGTCGCAGAAGCCGAGTTCCGGGTGACCGCTGCTTCTATCTGGCTTGTCACTGAAATTCCCACCACGATCATCGCCGACAGCGAGAACAGCCCGCCGGCGAGCAGAAACTGGGTAGCCAGCGACAGTGCATTCCATCGATCGATCAGTCTTGTCGCTCTGTATCGCGCCATGTCCCCAACGGCCCGGTCGGCGGCGCGTCGCGCCAGCGGCACGATTCGAGAGAACCGGCCAATCTGTTGTCGAACGACGCTTAGCGACGCCATCTTTGATCTGCAACCGATCAATCGCAAGGGAACTTAGGGCTTACAGACGGAACGGAAACCGCAGCCAGCGGTTTTTTTGCGTAAGCGCCACGGTCTCGTCGAGCGAGGCGGCAAGTCGTGACGGGCAACGCCAACGCTTTCGATCTCCCCCTGGCACAAGATGCGGCGTATTTTCACTTCCGGTCGCGCAATTCTCTCACCGCTTGAGTAAGGGTCATTCGATCGTTACCGTTCTTTTTGATCAGCTTACTGACCTGGCTGGGCGAAACGCCATTTTCTCGCGCGAAATGTTCCACCTCGTAGTACTCGTCGACTGACAGGCGGTCGTGGTCGAGGAAGTCTCGATTGCACTTGTTGTCGGCCATTTCCTTTCTCCTGGCGAAGCCTAACACGGGGCTGAATGTCGGTTGGAAACAGGCTGGAGGATGGTGGACACTCTCTCCATGAGCTCCTCCTGTGAACTTGCGGCGAACGAGTGCGAGCGGTAGCGGTTCCGGGCGGCTCGATAGCCGGACCCATTGCGCGCGGCAGGTCAGACTTAAGTCCAACGGCAAGGCTTCTCGGATCGGACCGAAGCCCAGCCAAGGAACGTTTGCAGCGGTCTCATGTTTGAGCAAGTCTAGCGCGAAGATGGATGAGGGGAGGAGACGCCCGCCGCTTCGAATGAGCGGCGGGCGACTATGCTATGGGCTGTGTCAAATGCGAACAATCAGCAGACTTTTCGATTCCCGCGACCAGGCAGCGCGTGCAGTTGCCGCGCTTCAGGCGGCAGGAATTTCTCACGAACAGATCAGCGTCATCGGACCATACGACGACGAAATCAGCGCTGTCCTGCGCGGTCCGGGCGGTGTCGCATTTGGCGCGGTCGCTGGTCTGTTAATCAGCCTGGGTGCTTTTGGAGCCACTGGCATTGATCCTGTCGGAGCCGTGGCTGGCATGGTCCTCGTCGGTGGGGCCTGCGGCGGCTTTGCTGGTGGGCTTCTCCAGGCATCTGCCGATGTTGCCAAAAAGCCGGCTGAGCCGAACGTTGAACAAGGCGTCATCTTTGTGATGGCGCAGGTCGATGAAAACCAGGCCGATAC